>JAPPBK010000225.1 GCA_026705105.1 Chloroflexota bacterium
TGTACCACAGCAGGGGCATGTTCGGGTCGCCGCCGAATTCCTGCGGATTGCCGTTGACAGTCAAATTCATGTCAACTTCCTCCTCGTTGTATCCGGACCCGCGGCCGCGAACCCGGAACTGGTGGTCGGCGTAGCAACCCCTCCAACTGGGAGCCGCCGCTACGTCGACAGCTCCCCCATGGTACTTTGCAAGGCGCGCAAGTCCAAATCGGGGCAATTTGTACGGTCGCGGCTCCAAAGTGGCGGGGCCTGAGGTCGCGCCAGGAGGGAATGATGGACAGTCTCGTCTATGCGGACGGAACCTGGCACGAGGGTGATCCGCCGCTCATCGGCGCCCTCAGCCAGAGCTACATGCACGGCACGGCCGTATTCGACGGCGCGCGGCTGTTCAACGATTGTGTCCCGGATCTCGGCCGCCATTGCGAGCGTCTTCTTCGGTCAGCCGCGGTGATGGGATTGGACCAGCCCGTCGATGCAGCGACGGTCGAGAGCCTCGCGCGCGAGGGCGCGCGCCGATTCGAGACGGGTGCTGAACTCTACATTCGTCCGTCCCTGTATGCGGCCCGCGGATTCCTCACGCCGGAGCCGGGGAGCACCCGTTTCCTGCTGTCACTCATGCGGATGGCGATGCCGGCTGCGCACGGGCGATCGATCACCGTGAGCCCGTTTCGTCGCCCCGGACCGGACATGGCCCCGACCGAAGCCAAGGCTTCGTGTCTCTACCCCAACGGATCGCGGGCCCTGCAGGACGCCGAGCGGCGCGGGTTCGACAACGCGCTGATGCTGGACGGCGACGGCAATGTGGCGGAGCTTGCGTCGGCCAACATCTGGCTGGGTCGCAACGGAGTCGCGATCACGCCGGTTTGGAACCGGACGTTTCTCAACGGAATCACCAAGTTGCGGGTATCTGCTCTCCTGGGCGAGCTCGGAATCGATGTCGTCGAGCAGACGGTTTCGCTGGACGACGTGATGGGGGCAGATGAGGTGTTCAGCACCGGGAACTGGGGCAAGGTGCTGCCGATTATCCGCGTCGACGATCACGAGTTTGCCGTGGGCCCCCTGTATCGTGCGGCCAGAGAGGCGTACTGGGCGTATGCCGAGACGGAGCCGCTGTAGGACGAGACACCTCGGTGGTCCTGGCAGTGCCCGTTCCCAGAGGGTCGTGGCGTCCGTCGCCCGGTACCGTTCGCCAGGGACAGATCGGTGAACTTGCGGGCCGGCGCCGGCACGCCAGAATGCCGAGCTTCAAGGGGATTTCGCGATGCAGTTGAGACTTCGGCAGATCTGCCTCGTCGCCGGCAATCTGGATCCCGTCGTGGACGCGTTGTGCCGGGTCTTTGGGCTCGCGGTCTGCCACGTCGACGACGCTGTGGCCGAGTACGGGCTCGTGAACGCCCTGATGCCGGTCGGCAGCCAGTTTCTGGAAGTGGTGGCGCCGACCGGGCCGGGAACCGCGGCGGGCCGCTATCTGGAACGGCGCGGCGGGGACGGCGGCTACATGGTCATTACCCAGTGCGACGATCTGGATCGCCGCCGGAGGCGGGTCGATGAGCTCGGCGTCCGTGTCGCCAATCGGCTTTCCTACGGCCGGTTTCAGGGCATGCAGCTTCATCCCAAGGATACGGGCGGCACGTTCTTCGAAATCGATCGTCAGGAGGACGGTGATTCCGGGGACGGCGCGTGGCATCCGGCGGGCCCCGACTGGAGACCGTACGTCCGCACGGGCGTGGTGTCGGCGATCGCGGCGGCAGAAATTCAAAGCCCTGATCCTGACGCCTTGGCGGCGCGCTGGAGCGAGATCGCGCAAATCCCGCTGACCCGGGACGCAGCGGGGATGGCGACTCTGCCCCTTGCCAATGCGGATCTGCGATTTGTCGTCGCGTCCGACGGGCGGGGCGAGGGCTTGGCGGGTCTGGATCTGGCTGCAGAGGATGCAGGCGCGGCAATCGCCAGCGCGCGGACTCGGGGATTCCTTCAAGAGGGGAACGTGATCCGGGTCGCGGGAATGCGATTTGCACTCGTGTAGGGCATTGGCGAATGTGGTGCGCCGCGACACCCACTGGCTGCATTCCTGATGGGTCCCGCTAATTCAGGCCAAAGGCTCCGGAGGCTACAGGCAATGTCCGATCATCTATTGGAATCACGTGACAACGGCGTGGCATGGCTCACCCTGAACCGCCCGGACCGCCTGAACGCGATGAGCAACGAGATGCTGGATGGCCTCCTTGCCTGCATGCTTCGATTGGCTGCGGATGAGGAGGTCGGCTGTGTCGTGCTGACCGGAGCGGGGCGCGGCTTTTGCGCCGGCGGTGACGTCAAGGGCATGGCGCAGGGGTCACTTCGGGAAGCCAGCCTGGAGGGCCGGATGCAGGCGCTGCGGCGCAGGATGGAAGTCAGCCGCGTGATCTACGAGATGCCGAAGCCGGTGGTGGCCATGGTTCGCGGTCCCGCTGCCGGGGCCGGGCTTTCAGTGGCCCTGGCCTGCGACCTCCGAATTGCCGACGAGACCGCACTGATGACAACTGCGTTCGCACAGGTCGGGTTGTCCGGCGACTTTGGTGGATCCTGGTTCTTGTCCCGACTGGTTGGTGCCGGCAAGGCCAAGGAACTCTATCTCACGGCTGCCCGGCTCACGGCTTCCGACGCTCTGGCGCTGGGGATCCTCAATCGCGTGGTGGCAAGTGACGCCCTCGAAGCGGAAACCCGGGCGCTGGCGGAGGGGCTGGCCTCGGGGCCGCGCGTCGCACTGGGCTACATGAAGCAGAATCTCAACGGCGCCTGGACGGCTTCCCTGTCCGAGACGCTGGACATGGAGGCCCGCAACCACACGCGTTCGGGCTTTACGGAAGATCACCTGGAGGCCTCCAAGGCTTTCGTCGAGAAGCGGAAGCCTGTGTTCAGCGGCCGCTAGCCGCCGGCGCGCGATGGCCGGGTCCGGCGCCCCGCTGGGGCCGGGCAAGCCGTGGCGGAATCAGAGCATCCGCTTGAGCGTGCCGTGCTTGTCGAGAAATTGGTGCTTGAGGGCGGCGCCGGCGTGGATGACCACGACGGGGAGGAGTCCGTAGGCGACGGCCGCGTGCACGCCGATGGCCAGGTCACGCAGGATTTCCGACTGCGGGAAGATGGCCGGGATCACGAAGAGATCGAGAAACGGAAATCCGGCGCCGGCTGAGGTCGAAATCATGTAGCCGGAGACCGGAAGCGCGAAGATGGCGCAAAGCAACAGTGCGTGGGTGAGGCGGGCCCCGTGCCGTTCCCAATCTCGGAGTTCGGCCTGGAGCGGTGGGGAGGGCGATACGAACTTCCAGACTGCGAACAGGACGGCCAATCCAAGAACAGCCATTCCCAGTGAGCGATGCAGCGACAACGCCAGGTTGTACCGGCTGTCGAGGTAGCTCAGGTCCACCATCCAGGCTCCCAGCGCGGTCAGCCCGATGATCCCCGCCGCCAGGAGCCAGTGAAGAAATTTGCTCGCCAGGCCGTAGCCGCTATCGGTGTTGTGCAGCACGACGCGGTAGCTGGCGTCGCGCTACTGTCGGATCGCCTCGAGCATGAGGTGGATTTCGACTTCCTCCGCCGCCGGACCCAGGTTGTAGTCCATGCCGAAGTCCCGACGCTTGAGGACATAGGTGCCTTCGAAGCCGGCGCGGTAGCCGCCCCAGGGATCACCCCCTTCGCCGATCAGGCGGACGGGAAACGAGATGGATTTCGTTACCCCGAGCAGGGTCAGGTCTCCGGTCAGTTCGCCTCCGTCCGCGTTGCCCTGAAATCCGGTGCTGACGAAGGTCACCTCGGGGAACTCATCCACGTTGAAGAAATCCTCGTTGCGCAGGTGCTTGTCCCGTTCCGCGTGGTTGGTGTCGAGACTGGCGGCATCGATCGTGACCCGGATGCTCTGTGCGTCCGGCCCGGATTGCGGATCGTAGGTCATGCTTCCCTCGAAGCGATTGAAGCGACCGACTAGCCAGCTGAAGCCCAGGTGCTGGGTCCGAAATTGAATGAACGAGTGGCTTGGGTCGACCGTGTACTCCGCTGCACTCGCTGGATTGGCGGGACCCATGGAGAGGACGGCTGCCAGCACGGCAGCCAGGAAGAGGGGCGTGGCGGTTCGATACGTCATCGCAGGCTCGGTTGATCGGGGACAAGATGGCGTGAGACTAGCAAGCAGGCAGGTGGCGGGCATGGTGTCCCGACCCCGCTCGGCCAACCGGTGCAGGTCGGTTCGGCCGGTAGGCAGTGGTATGCTCTGCCTCTATGTCATTTGTTGGACCAGTTGTGCGTCTGCTGCTTCGCCGGGCGGCGGCGGATCCGCGTGTTCGGAAGGCAGCCGCCGAGACTGCTGCCTCGGCAGTGCGCGAGGCGCGCGATATCGTCAAAGACCCGTCGCCGGCCCGAAAACTCGGACGCCTTGCCGGCCGCGCGAAGCGGCGGCTTTCGGAGGCCGTGCGGAGCGACGACTAACCGTGCCGGGCCACGTTCGAGTCTACCGGAGGCTGGGGCAGGCGGTCGCTTGCGCACTGGCCCTAGCTGCTTGCAACAGCCCCGAGGTACCGCCCAAGCCCCTAAACCCCGAGGTCGCCGCATTCGATCGACTCCAGATGGCGTTGCCTGGCGGAGACGGGCCGATTGAGGCGGAAGCCCTGGTGTTGGCCGCAATCGAGTACGCACCGTCCCGCCGGCGGGCGGAGGCCCGTTTGGCCCACATGGTGGCGTCCGTCCAGTTGACGCAGGTTAACCAGCCGTTTTTGTATGCACCGGAGGTCGAGTACCACACGGAAGGGGCGCCGTGGACCTTGGGATTGTCGGTCGAACGACCCTTTACCCGCGAAACCCTGCGGACGGCCCGAACCGACGCAGCTGTCGCCGAACGCGTAGCGGCGCAATGGGCGCTCGAGCGCGTGGGATGGGAAGTACGCGACCATATCCTGAAGGCTCTTGTGCGCATCGAGCACACGCGCCTTGAAATCGCCTTCGCCGAGGAAGATGTCGAACTGCGGACGCAGGTGGAGACGATGCTGCGGCAGGGGCTTCAGGCCGGCGTGTCGCGCCTGGCTGACGCCCAGCGAGCGGCCGCCCTTGCCCAGCAGGCCAGGCTCGCGCTCGACGCGGCGCGCTCGCGGGCGGCGGAGGCCGAGACCGCACTTGCGGCTGCTCTTGGCGTGTCGCGAATGGCGGTTCTGGGACGTGGAATTCAGCCACCGGTCGGTGAGTTGCTGCCGTCACAAGTCGACCCCGCCCAGTTCGACGCGATGCTTCGCCGGGCCCTGGTGCGCCGCTCCGATGTACTGGTGAAGATCGCCGCCTATGGTGCGGCCGAGGCGAGGCTCCGCGTGACGCTGGCCGAGCTGACTCCCGATATCACCATGGGGCCAGGCATCCTTTGGGACCAGAAGGACCTTGTGCTGCGTCTTGCCGGCGCCATCGTTCCGGTGCCCGAGATTACGGATGCGCGGGTCGCGATTGCGCTGGCACACCGGGACGAGGCTCGTCTGGCCTTCGAAGAGATGCAGGCACAGGTCCTCGCCGAGGCCGAATCGGCATGGTCCCAGTTGGCCACGGCGGGCCGGGAATCCGCATCGGCGGAAGCCGAAATCACCGCCGCCAGCGAGTACGCTGCGCAAACCGCGACTGCAATCCGTCAGCGCACGTTGCCGGCTGCCGCTAAGCCTGACGCGGATCTTCGGTTGCTTGCGGCTCGCAGGGCGGCGGCAGCGGCGGAGTTGCGCAGGCAAATGGCCTTGATCAATCTGGAATTTGCGATGGAACGGATATTCAGCGACGATTCGGTTCCACGCGGAGCCCCCTGGCACCGCCCATCGCGGGATGACTGATGAAACCCGCCGCTCCGGATCGATGCGCATAGTTCTTGCCCTGATCGCCGCATTCGCAGGTGGGTATGCAGCCGTGTACGGGCTGCAGCGCTTCGCCCCGGACGAGGTTCTTGCTGCGGTGAGCTTCGGACTGCTGCCGACCACTCGGGTTGAAGATCACGCGGATTACGATGTCGACGGCCTGGGCATGGTGCGCGACGATGACGACGACGATGACGATGACGATGACGACGACGATGCACCGGTCGCGCTGCTGGAATTTCGTGACGAAGAACGCGTCCTGATTTTTCCACCTGGTGTAGCTGAAGCGAACGGCGTCGTGACGGCGCCCGTGCGGGCTGCGAACTGGGTGGAGCGCTACACGAAACTTGGGACCGTCCTCGATGTTGCGTCCCTTCTCCGCGATGTCGCTGCACTGCGTGGAACGGAACTGGTGCTCGGCCAGTCTGAGGCCAGGCTCGAGCCGCTGCGGAGTCGACTCCATCGCCTGCAGCAAGCGTACGACACCGGATTGGTCCTGCTGGCCGACGTCGATCTGGCTGAACGCACCTTGCGTGACGAGCAAATGATCCTGGCGGAGCACACGGCCGCACGTGCGCACACCCTACGGAAGATCCGGCACGGATGGGGTGCCTATTTCGCGGAGGCGGCGGCCGAACGCTTGCCGCTCCTCGAAGCGTTGGCGGACCGAAGCCGGGCGCTGGTGCAGGTGTCGCTGCCCGAGCCCCTCAGCGGGCGTGGTTTCCACGCCGAAATTCAAGCCGGCGATGCTGTCCGTCCGGCTGAGCCGATCGGGCCGGGATACGCCGAGATCGCCGGTATGGGTCCGGATGCGATGGTGCTGTTGGCCGAAGGTGCCGGCTTGCGTCCAGGCCTCCGGGTCGAGGTCACATTCCATGGGACGGAAGGCTTCGAATCGGGATTTGTGCTGCCGACCGGGGCAGTGTTGTTCCATGGCGACGGCATCTGGGCTTATCGCGACCTGGGCGACGGACGCTTCCACCGCCTGCCACTGAGCGGGCTCCGCCGCCTTGACCGCAGCTGGTTCGTCCCGAAGTCGGTTTTGGCTTTCGACGCCCGCGTCGTGATTCGGGGTGGCCAGATGCTCTTGGCCGAGGAATTCCGGGCGGAGATCATGCGCGAGGACGACGACTGAATTCGTGCTCGCTCTGATCGTCAAGTTCTCGATCCGGCATCCGGGCGTGGTGGTGACGCTTGCTGCCGCGTTGGTTGCGGCGGGGTTGTGGCGCCTGTCCGAGGGCGCCTTCGACATATTTCCGGAGTTTGCTCCTCGGCAAGTCATCGTTCAAACCGAAGCACCCGGCTTGACGGCCGAACAGGTGGAAACTGGTGTCACTCGCCCGCTTGAGGAGGTTCTCAGGGGGCTGCCGCGATTGGTCGGGACGTTCTCCGAATCGATCAGTGGCCTGTCGATCGTGAACCTGACGTTCGAGGACGGTACCCGGGACGAGATCAACCGGGCAGCCGTCGCCGCGCGGCTCGCGGTCGCGTCCGGTCAGCTTCACCGCTCGGCCGCCACGCCAACGATCGTTCCGCTTTCCTCCAGCGCGGCCACCGTCATGACCGTCGGATTTACCGCCGAACGGGCGCCCGAACGCCTTCGGTCCACGGTCGCGCGGGTCGTGCTGCCGCACCTGCTGGAGATTCCCGGCGTGGCCGACGTCAATGTCTTCGGCGGCCAGATCGAAGCCCTCCAGATTCGGCCCGACCCGGAGCGCCTCAGGCGTGCGGGCGTGACGATTGGCGAACTGAGGGAAGCTGTACGGGCCGCTGGCTATCGGGGCAGCGGACGGGTCGACACGCCCAACCAGACCCTTGCCGTCGTGGTGGGGGAGGGCGCGCTGTCGGTGGCAGCCCTCCGTTCGCTCAACATCGCCCGGGCTGACGGGACGCGCATTCCTCTCGCCGACATCGCCGACATCGGGTTTGGCGCCTCTCACCCAATCAGCATGGCGACCGTCGGCGGCGAGCCCGCCGTGCTGCTCATGATTATCGGTCAGTTCCAGTCAAGCACCGTGGCCGTGACCCGCGGGCTGGACCAGGCGCTCGACGACCTGACACCGGCCCTCGCCTCGATCGGAATCTTCATCCATCGCGACCTCTTTCGCCCGGCCCGTTACGTTGAACGCTCGGTTGCCAACATCTCCGCCCATCTCGCGATCGGTGCCGGGCTGGTTGTGCTGGTGTTGCTGGTGTTCCTCTTCGACGTACGGGCCGCAATCATTACCGCCAGCGCGATCCCGGTGTCCCTGATCGCCGCCGGGCTGGGGATGCTGGAGACTGGCACGACCTTCAACATCATGGTCATCGGCGGGCTGGCCATCGCCTTGGGCGAAGTGGTCGACGACGCCATCATCGATACCGAAAACATCATGCGGCGCCTTCGTCAGGCACTGACGCGTCCAGCGCCGCCCCGGGCCGACGACGTGGTGTTCGATGCTTCAATGGAAGTCCGGAGTTCGATGGTGCATGCAAGCGCCATCGTCATGCTCGTGTTTGTGCCGCTGTTTGCGGTCTCCGGCGTGGCGGGCCGCATGTTCGCCCCGCTGGGTCTGGCCTACATCCTCGCGATCTTTGCTTCCCTGGTGGTCGCGCTGACACTGACCCCGGCACTTTGCCGGGTACTGCTGGCTTCACGTGGCGCGTATCGGGTGCCCCCGCTCATTCGGTGGATCACGCCTGTCTACGCGTGGACCCTGCGCTTGCTGGGCAGGGCTCCGGGCCTGACAGTTGTGCTAGCGCTTGGCGGCTCGCTCTTCGGCGTGGCGCTTCTGCCCGGGCTCGGCAGCGCGTTCCTGCCCGAGTTGCGCGAGGGTCACTACATGATTCACACATCGGGGCTGCCTGGGACCTCGCTGGAGGAGACCATCCGCACCGGTACCCGACTTACGCGGCAGGTGCTGCAGGTCGAGGGTGTACGGTCCATGTCGCAGTGGGCAGGGCGCGCGGAGCGAGGTGCCGACACGTACGGGAGTCACTACGCGGAATACGAGGTCGAGCTGGATCCGCTGTCCGGCGCTGAACAACAAGCCGTATTCGACCAGATTCGGGAGATCCTGGATGGCACGCCCGGCATCGCTGCGGAACTCAACACGTTCCTGATCGAACGCGTGGATGAAACGGTCTCCGGTTACGCGGCCCCCCTCGTCGTCCGCATCTTCGGCCCGGACCTGGATGTGCTTGACGCCGCTGCCGCCCGGGTCGCCAACCTGCTCGATGACATCGCCGGCCTCACACAGGTGCGCGTGCGCGCAGCGCTCGGACGCCCGCAAGCCGAGGTGCACCTCGACTGGCAGCGCCTCGGTCAGGCGGGAATCACGCCGGCCGAAGTGGTGGAGGCCGTCGAAGCGGCCTACGGCGGGCTTCAGGTCGGCACAGTGTTCCGTGACGGCATCCCGGTACCCGTGATGCTTGTGTTCGAAGCGACTGACCGTGCCAATCCGTTCGCATTGGGTGACCTCATGGTGCGACGCCTCGACGGGATCCTGGAGCCGCTGAGCGCATTCTCAGACGTCCGCATGGGACGGGGCCGTTACACCATTCTCCGCGACGGGGGCCGCCGGTTGCAGGTGGTTACCGCGCACATGGCGGACGCGGACGTGGAAACGGTGGTACGGCGCGTCGAGGCGGCGCTCGTCGAGGCGGACGTTCTTCCCAGGGGCGTGTACTTCGATTTGGCGGGAACGGCACTGGAGCAGCGCCGCTCGCGGTCAGAGCTGGTGTTTGCCGCGCTGCTGGCCGGAATCGGCATCATGGTGCTGGCCAGAATTGCGCTGGGACGGGGGCGGGCGCTCTTGTTGGTCCTCGCCAACCTGCCGTTCGCGCTGGTGGGTGGTGTGGTCGCGGCCTATCTGACGGGCGGCGTGGTGTCGCTTGGCTCCCTGGTGGGTTTCGTCACGCTGTTCGGGATCACGTTGCGCAATTCGATCATGCTGGTTTCGCACTATCGGCATCTCGTGGTGGTCGAGGGCGCCCCCTGGACGATCGATACCGTGGTGCGCGGCGCGTCGGAACGTCTCCCGTCAATTCTCATGACGGCGCTCGTGACGGCGCTGGCGATGCTTCCAATCGCGTTCGATGCGGACAATCCTGGTCACGAGATCATGGGGCCAATGGCGGCAATCATCATCGGCGGGCTGGCGTCGTCCACGCTGCTGAACCTGCTGGTCCTGCCGCTGATCATGCAGTTGTTCGGGAGCTTTGAAGCCGAGCGCCGGGAGGCGGAGGCGCTCTCCGCAAGCCAGGCAGCTTACGAGGGCTGAGGCCAGCGCGGCGGCGCCCGGCCGGAGCCTGGGCCCCGGCAGTGCCTCAACCGCGGTGGTCACGGCGGCAGAAACAGCGTTTCACCGTCATCCGCTGGTTTCCGATGGGCAACGGCGTGCCTGCCGGAACGACGGCTTCCCGCCAAATCACAAAACTTCTTCCACCGGCCTGCGTCGTCACGCGGCAGTCATGTGGCCCAGAGCGTCATCGAGCGTCCCGGTTTCCGCCAGCGCCCGGCGCCACCGTCGCGCCTTGGGTTGGTCTCGGTATAGCCCCACCAGCGGCCGGGCAACCCGGTGAAAGGGCTCTCCATCGGCCAGAACGCGGTCCACATACGGGGCGTGGGCACGGAGGGCTCCCTCCCTTGTTGGGGGCAAGGAGGAAGCAACCCCGAATACGCGCTGATCGGCTTCGGTGAACTGCCAAGGATGCTCCCAGGCCGCCCGTCCGATCATGGCGCCGCCCAATCCCTGGGCGAGAAATTGGTTGGCTTCGGCGAGCGACCGGATTCCACCGTTGATGATGATGTCGAGGTCTGGCCGCTTTCGGGCCAGACGATGGACTCGGGCGTAGTCGAGCGGCGGGACCGAACGGTTCTGCTTCGGGCTCAGTCCCTTTAGCCAGGCTGAGCGAGCGTGAATTATGAAGGTCTTGCACCCGGCTTCGGCAACCGCGCCGACGAAATCGTCCAGAAACGCGTCGCTGCGCTGGGCATCAAGGCCGATTCGGGCCTTGACCGTGACCGGAAGACTCGTGTTTTCCACCATCGCCCGAACGCATTCGGCCGTGTGGGCCGGGGTCCGCATCAGGACGATGCCAAAGCCTCCGTGCTGGACGGAATGGCTCGGGCAACCGCAATTCAGGTTGATCTCGCGGTAACCGTAGG
>JAPPBK010000027.1 GCA_026705105.1 Chloroflexota bacterium
CTCGACTACCCCGTCCACGCCTTCAACTGGGACGACCGCGACGAAACCAACGCGGGCTTGACAGCAATCTGGTCCGAGACGGACAAAGCGGTCATGGGTGGCGTCAGCCGTGCCGGTCTGGGCGAGTTCAGCGCCGACGAGATCCGGGGTCAGGCGTCCGAGGCGGCCGGTGTCGGCGACACGCGGGTGTTCGTTACCGGGGGCTGCTCGATTCCCCCGCACACGCCGCATGAGAATCGTGCAGCAGTGGCGGCCGGAGTTCGCGGGAACTGACGACTGCGCTCACACGCCTAGCGTCGATTCGCCGTAAAGCCAGGGCCTCGACCCTGCTCCCAGACCATCTTCCGCGCGACCTCCTCGTCGAAGTCGATGCCCCAGCCGGGCCTGGTCGGCAGTTCGAGGTGACCGTCGACGATCTCCAGCGGTCCGCCGCCGAGGTCGTCCTTCCAGGGCACGTCGTCAATGTCGATCTCCATGATCCGCACGTTGGGCACGGTCGCGCAGAGGTGCAGCGCGTGCATCGTGGCCAGGTGCGAGTAGTAGTTGTGCGGGGCGCAGTTGAGCTCGTAGCTCTCAGCTAGTAACGCCACATCGCGCGAGCGGGCGAAGCCCTGCCAGGGCACGTCGATCATCACATTGTCCATCGAGCGGTGCTCGAAGTAGGGTCGGTAGTCGCGGATCGTGTAGAGGTTCTCGCCCGACGTGATCGGCACGGTGGTCTGGCGGCGGACATCGGCCAGCGCCTCCGGCTCGTACATGTCGATCTCGACCCACATCATCTCCAGGTGCTCGAGCGACTGGCAGATCTGCCTTGCGACCAGCGGCGTGCAGTTAAAGTTGAGGTCGAGCGCGATCTGCACGTCGGGGCCCGCGCCCTGCTTGAGCGCGCCGATGTACTCGGGAATGTGCCGTAGGAGCGACGGGACGGCGTTGCGGTCGATGTTGCTCGTGCCGCCCCAGCCCGGTCCGTAGACGCCGGTCGGATCGCCGGGGAAGACGATGTTGGTCTTCAGCGCGTGGAATCCCTTGTCTCGCACTTCCTCGCCCAGCGCCACGACGTCCTCCATCGTGCGCAGCGGCGGCGCCCCGACGACCCATTCCGAGCCATCGTGCCAGAGGATCTGATCGTAACTGCGGGCCCGCGAGGAGCCGCAGTGCGACCAGTAGATCATCTGCCGTTCGCGCGTCGGCCCGCCGAAGAGCGAGTAGACGGGTACGCCCAGCGCCTTGCCCTTGATGTCCCAGAGCGCCAGCTCGACACCCGCGATCGCCTTCGCTGCGATTCCGCCCGGCGACTGCCGCGCCAGCCGGTACATGTCCCAGTAGCGGGCCTCGACCGCGAGCGGGTCGGCGCCAATCAGGATCGTTTCCATATCGGCGACTGTGCCGACGATGCCAAACGGATTGCGTCCGTCCGACATCTCGCCGTAGCCGGTGATGCCGTCCGAGGTGCGTACGGCGACGAACTGCCAGGGGCGCCAACCGGCGTCAACGACGAAAGTCTCAATCTCGGTGATCTTCATGGTCCGCTCCAACCCTCCCGTGACTCAGCCGCAGGCTAGGGCTTGTTGGCATGAGCGCAGCGGTACCATGTGGGAGTTCGATCCCCGCTCCGCTCTCTCGCCAGGAGAAGTTATCGATGCCCGATGCACTCTGGAGACGCACCGCCGTCGAGCTTGCCGGATTGATTCGCGATCGCGAGGTCTCCAGCCGTGAAGTGGTTGAAGCTCACCTCGACCGGATCGCTGAGGTCAACGGCCGGGTCAACGCAGTCACCCTCGTGCTCGAAGACACCGCGCTGGCCGCCGCCGACGCCGCCGACCGTAGCGAACCATCGGGTGCGCTGCACGGCGTGCCCTTCACGATCAAAGAAAACATTGACTGCGTCGGCTCGCCAACCACTCAAGGGGTTCCCGCGCTCGCCGACGCCATGCCGCCGAGCGACGCGCCAGTCGTCGAACGGATGAAGCGCGCCGGCGCGATCCCCCTCGCGCGCACCAATCTCCCCGAACTGGGCGGCCGCCTCGACACCGACAACCCGCTCCGCGGGCGCACTTTCAATCCCTGGAACCCTGCCCTGACTCCCGGCGGCTCGAGCGGCGGCGAGGCCGCAGCGCTGGCCACCGGCATGTCGCCGATCGGTCTGGGCAACGACATCCTCGGCTCCCTGCGCAATCCTGCGTATTGCTGCGGCATCACCTCACTCAAGCCTTCGGCGGGCCGTATCCCCTGCGTCCTCTCGATGGGCGTCGACGCCGGGATGGCGGTTCAGGCGATGCTGGTCGAGGGCCCGATGGCGCGCTCAGTCGCCGATCTGCGACTTGGCCTCTCGGTGCTCGCCGGTCGCGACGTCCGCGACCCGCGCTCGGTCGACGCCCCGCTCGAAGGCCCCGAACCGGCGCAGCGACGGGCGGCGCTGGTCACCGAGATCCCCGGCTTCGACCTGCCCGCCGCAACGGTCGCCGAAATCCGCCGCGCCGGCGAGGTGCTCGCCGCCAACGGTTGGAGCGTGGAAGAAGTCGAGCCGCCCGAGTTGGACCGCGTCAATCAGATCTGGGTCTACGTCATCACCGCAGACATGGACGAGGACGCCCTCCAGGAGCAAGAAGCGTTGATCACTCCCAAGCTGGGTGCCGTGCAGCGACAGATCGGCGAGCGCGTCGCCGCCGAGCCGCTGCCCAACTCCGTCGTGCACGCTGAACGGTCGCGGCTCAGCCGCGTTTGGTCGGAGTTCTTCGGCGCGCATCCCGTCGCGATTGGGCCCACCTGGACCTGCTTGCCGTGGCCGTTTGACTCGGACCTCGATCCCGAGACCGGCATGGACCTGACGCTCGGAACCGCGCACTTCATCAGTCCGGGCAACGTGCTGGGCCTGCCCGCCGTGGCGCTCGCGACCGGCGTCGCCGACGGCCTGCCCACCGGCGTGCAGGTCTACGCCGACCGCTGGCGCGAGGACCTCTGCCTCGCCGCCGCCGAACAGATCGAGGCCGCAAGTCCGATGCCGACGCCGATCGACCCCGTGCCACCAGCCTGAGCCGGCAGCATTCAGAGGGGGCCGCCACGCCTTCAAACTGCTTGCGATCACGCCATGAGGCAACCTGCATTGGTAACGCAATGAGCGATTGCTGCGCAGCGTCGAGAGGCTCCGTTCTCCCGCCGTTCGGGACAGGCGACAGCGGCAACGGAGAGCGCCCGCAAGTGTCGCCCGGTCGCTTCGAGGCGCCAGTCCGAGCGAGAGCGAGGGCAGCGCAAGACATGGCCAGGATCCCGGCAGGGAGTTTTGTCATGGGGGCGGTTGACGACCTCTCCTATCCCGGCGACGGCGAGGGGCCGCTGAGGACAGTGGAACTCAGCAACTTCGAGATTGACGCCTGCGCAGTGACGAACGAGGAGTTTGCCGCGTTTGTCGAAGCGACACGCTATCTGACCGAGTCGGAGCGAATGGGCTGGTCATTCGTCTTCGCTGGACTGCTACCGGACAACTTCCCACCAACCAGGGCGGCCGCCGACGCGCCCTGGTGGCGTCAGGTCGAAGGCGCGTCCTGGCAGTGCCCGGAAGGGCCGAGCAGCAACATTGATGCGCGGCTCGATCATCCAGTCGTGCATGTCAGTTGGAACGATGCCTCGGCCTACGCGGGTTGGGCCGGCAAGTCTCTGCCGACCGAGGCGCAATGGGAACGCGCGGCGCGCGGTGGGCTCGATTCGCAGCCCTATCCCTGGGGCGACGAGCTGACGCCCGGCGGCGAGCACCGGATGAACGTCTGGCAGGGCGTGTTTCCGAACGCGAACAGCCTCGATGACGGTTGGTACGGGACATGTCCGGTCGATAGCTATGAACCCAACGGCTTCGGTCTGTTCAACACGACGGGCAATGTCTGGGAGTGGTGCGCGGACTGGTACGACGTGGCCCACGACTCGTCGCCGCCTCGTGACCCCACAGGTCCGCCGGACGGCGATCTCAAGGTGCTCAAGGGCGGCAGCTTCCTCTGCCACGCGAGCTACTGCCTGCGCTATCGCACCGCCGCCCGCCAGGGGCTGACGCCGGACAGCGCCACGAGCAACACCGGCTTCCGCTGCGTGCGCGCAGGCTGACGGTAGCCTTCGCTCAATGCTTGGACAGACCTACGACTATCCGACAACCAGCGGAGGCTGCAGATGACTACCGACGAACAGTTCCCGGGCAAGATTGGCCGCACGTTCCGCGAATCGGAGCCGTGGTGGCCTCCGATGACCACCGCGCCGCAGGATCGGCCCAACGTGCTGATCGTGCTGTTTGACGATCTCGGGTTCGCGCACCTCAACTGCTACGGCGGCCTCACGCCGACGCCGAACATCGACCGCCTGGCCCAGAACGGGCTGCGCTACACGAACTTCCACGTCACGCCGCTCTGTTCGCCGACGCGCGCGGCGCTGCTCACCGGACGCAACCACCACACGGTCGGGATGCGCTCGGTGACCAACTTCAACAACGGCTACCCCAATACGCGCGGGCGCATTTCGCAACACGCGGCGACGATGGCCGAGCTACTGCGAGACGAGCGCTACGTCACGTTTGCGCTGGGCAAGTGGCATCTCTGCCCGGGCGAGGAGCTGAGCCAGGCAGGCCCCTACCACGACTGGCCGCTGCAGCGCGGATTCGACCGCTACTACGGCTTCCTGCCCGGGGAGACAGACCAGTTCTACCCGGAACTGACCCGAGACAACACGCTAATCGAGCCGCCCCGCTCGCCCGAGGATGGCTATCACCTGACCGAGGATCTGGTCGACCAGGCGCAGCAGTTCCTGCGCGACCAGCACTCGATCTATCCCGATCAACCGTTTTTCATGTACTTCGCGCTGGGCGCGACGCACGCGCCGCACCAGGCGCCGCAGGAATACATCGAGCGCCAGCGCGGACACTGGGACATCGGCTGGGACGCCGTGCGCGAGCAGGTCTTCGCGCGACAGCTCGAGCTGGGCATCGTGCCCGAAGGCACGCAGCTCGCGCCGCGCAACCGCGGCGTCGAGGCCTGGGACGAGATGGAACCGAACACGCAGCGTTTCGCGGTCGCGCTGCAGGAGGCCTTCGCCGGCTTCCTCGAACACACCGACGCGCAGCTCGGACGACTCTTCAACCACCTTGAAGAGTCCGGCCAGCTCGACAACACATTGGTGTTGCTGATGGCCGACAACGGCGCGTCGCAAGAGGGCGGGCCGACCGGCGTTTCGGACGAGCCACGCCTGTTCGGTCCCCGCGACGACCTGGAAGAGGTGCAGTCGCGGCTTCACGAGATCGGAGGGCCGCGCTCGGCCTCGAACTACCCCTGGGGTTGGGCGCAGGCGGGCAACACGCCGCTGCGCTGGTACAAGCAGAACACGCACGGCGGCGGCGTCCGCGTGCCCTTGATCGCTCACTGGCCGCAGGGCATCAGCGAGCGCGGCGGCATCCGCAACCAGTTCCACCATGTCTCCGATGTGCTGCCGACGATCCTGGACACGCTCAACACCGATGCGCCCGACACCTACCAGGGCCGCAGCCAACTGCCGGTCGCAGGAACCAGCTTCCACTACACCTTTAGCGATCGCGACGCCGTGACCACGAAGGACACGCAGTACTTCGAGATGCTGGGCCACCGCGGACTCTGGGACAACGGCTGGAAAGCCGTCACCTGGCACCGGATGGGCAATGACTGGTCGGACGACGAGTGGGAGCTCTACCACGTCGACGAGGACTTCTCGGAGACCAACAACCTCGCAGCGGAGGAGCCCGAGCGCCTGCGCGCGCTGATCGACCGCTGGTGGATCGAGGCGGGTAAGCACGGCGTACTGCCGCTCGACGACCGCACCCTTGAGATCAACCAGCCTTCGCAGGCGCCCGGCAGCCCGCACACCGACTTCCGCTACCGCTACACGCCGCCGATCACCCACCTGCAGCGCGACGTCTCGCCCGCGCTCGATGTCGGCAGTTGGACCGTCACCGCGCAGTGCACTCGCGCCTCAACCGAGCAGCAGGGCGTGATCTTCAATCGCGGCTCGATCCACAGCGGCTGCACGCTATACATCCAGGACAACCGGCTCCACTTCGACTACCACGCCTACGACGACTGGTTCCGCTTCCGCAGCGACGAACCGGTCCCCGACGGCGATGTCGAGATCGGCGTCTCGCTGCAAAGCGACGGTCCGCGCGGACCGGCAACGCTGACCCTCACGATCGACAGATGCACGGTCGGCTCCGGCGAGATCACCACGCTGCAGCGCCAGAACCTGTTCGGACACGGCGAGTTCGACATCGGCGCCGACCGTCGCTCGCCCGTCGGCGACCGCTACGAGCCGCCGTTCGAGTTTGAGGGCGAGATTCGGCTGGTGGATGTCGTCGTGACGCCGTTCGACGGCCCCGCCGCCGAGTGGGTCGCGCGCGAACGCGCGCGCCGCGAGTTGGCGAGCCAGTAGTGGCGGCTAGTCTGCCCGGCAACGGCAACAACACGACAGGGAGCAACATCATGCGCGGTGTCGGAGTGATCGAATTCGGCGGACCTGAGGCGCTTCAGGTCGTGGAGCTGCCCGAAGTCCACGCGGGACCCGGCGAAGTGCGCGTGCGCGTGCATGCGGCGACCGTCAATCCAACCGACACGTTCATCCGCGGCGGCGCGCGCGCCGCCGCCCTGCGCGAGTCGGGCCCGCCGCCCTACATCCCGGGCATGGATGCGGCCGGCGTCGTGGACGAGGTTGGTCCCGACACGGAGACCGACCTTCAAGTCGGCGATGCGGTGATGGCAATGGTCATCCCGCGCGGCAGCCACGGCGCGTATCGCGAGAGCATCGTGCTCAAGGCCGACGCGGTCACCCGCGCTCCCGCCGGCGCGAGCCACGCCGAGGCGTCGACGCTGCCGATGAACGCGCTCACCGCGCGGCTCTCGCTCGACCAGATGGGGCTGCAGCCCGGCCAGACGCTGGCCGTAACCGGCGCGGCCGGATGCTACGGCGGATACATGGTCGAACTGGGCAAGGCCGATGGGCTGACCGTAATCGCCGACGCCGCAGAGAAGGATGTGCAATTGGTCAAGGACCTGGGCGCGGACATTGTCGTACCGCGCGGCGACGACATCTCCGAACAGATTCGGCAGGTCGCGCCGGAGGGCGTGGACGGTCTCGCGGACGGCGCGGTGCAGAACGAGTTGGCGGTCGGCGCGGTCAAGGACGGCGGCCACTACGCCAGCGTGCGCGGCTGGGGCGGACCCGACGACGGCGAGCGGGGGATCAACTTCCACATCACGTTGGTCTTCAACTACGACCGCCGCGCCGACTTGCTCGACACGCTCCGCCAACAGGTCGAGGACGGCCAGGTCACGCTGCGCGTCAACTCCACCTACCCCGCCGAGCAGGCCTCGGAGACCCACCGCCTCTTCAAGCAGGGAGGTCACCGAGGCCGCTTCGTGATCACGTTCGACTAACCACTATCTGGCTATGCTGACTATCGGACGGAGAGGATCGCGAAGTGTGCTGGCGGGACCGAATCGAACGGAAGCCCGGCGTCCTCACGGGGAAGCCCGTAATCAAGGACACGCGCATCTCGGTGGAGTTTGTCCTCGAAGCTCTCGGCAACGGCTGGTCCATGGAGGAACTGGTCGAAGGATATCCGGGAGTGAATCGTGAGGACTTTCTGGCTTGTTTGCTCTTCGCGAGCGAGCTCATTCACGAGGAGCACGCCGTGGGCAAGCGTGTCGGTTGGTTGTGCGCCTCCTCGCCGACGAGAACACTCACCTGACCATCGTCAATGCCCTGAGAGCAGCGGGACACGACGTGGCGTGGATGAGGCTCGACGCTCCTGGCACCGACGATACCGACATCTTGCCGCTGGCCAATCAGCAGGATCGCACGCTACTTACGTACGACACCGATTTCGGCCAGCTCATTTTCGCCAGAGGCATGCTGTCCCAACGTGGCGTGATCCTGATTCGTATGACAGGCTCGATTGAGAGCCACGCCTTGCGGTTGCTGGAAGTGTTGGACGAATACGGCGACTGGTCCGACTTCTTCACAACGGTCACTAGCGAACGAGTGCG
The DNA here is from genome assembly GCA_026705105.1 of Chloroflexota bacterium. Lineage (GTDB taxonomy): Bacteria > Chloroflexota > Dehalococcoidia > Bin125 > Bin125 > Bin125. The sequence continues at coordinate 8,043 of JAPPBK010000027.1, forward strand.
TCGCCAGCCTTTGCCGAGCCTGTCGTAGGGATTTCTCCTACGATCGTGCCGCCTTTGCGACCGCCTTCGCGACGGTCTGCGCGTTGACGACGCCGTGCTCGAGGAAGTCGGTCAGGACCCGCGCGTAGGCCGACGGTACCTCGCGGGGTACGCCGTGGCCGACGCGGCTGAAGACGTGCAGTGTCGCATTGCCAAGCCGGGCGAAGTCGGCGAGGTTCGAGGTCAGCAGGCCGTCGGCGGCGCCGGCGAGCATCAGCGTCGGCGTCATGATCTCGCCGAGCCGGTCGCCCTTGTGGTAGTCGACCATCGCGTCCCAGCAGCCGTCGTAATGCCCGACCGAGACCGAGAGCTGGCGGTCAACCTGGTCAGGCACGTCGTCGTGCGCGCTCTCGCGCGGGACGCCCGCGAGCGTGGTGCGGATCAGCAGATCGCGCTCTTTGTTGACCCAGCGCTCGCGCATCGTGTCGCGGGCCGATTGCGGCATGGCAATGCCGTCGGCGGGCGCCGGAGCGGAGAGCGACAGGCTGAGCAGACGGTCGGCATGCGACAGCCCGAGCTCGAAGCCGATCAGGCCGCCCATGCTCTGGCCGGCGTAGTGGAAGCGGTCGAAGCCGTGGTAGTCGGCCATGCCGACCACGTCGGCGGCGAGTTGCTCAATCGTGTAGCCGTCCTCGGGGTGCGCCGAGTCGCCCGCGCCTCGACAGTCCATTGCAATGCAGCGGTAGTTGTTGCTCATCCGCTCGATCACGCCGGACCACCCATCGTGTGACGCGGTGTAGCCGTGTTGGAAGATGATCGGGTCGCCGATGCCGGTGTCCTCGTAGTAGAGGTCGACGCCGTTGATGTGTGCGATTGCCATGTGCCCCCTCCAATCTTGATTCAAGCCAGGAGCAGGCTAATCGGCGGAATTCTGTTCCTGCTAGTTGCTTTCAGACCTCCCAGAGGCAGAGATCAGCGCCTGCACCTCGGGGACCAACTCACAGGGGACCAGCATGACTGTGTAGGCCTCGTCTTCGTATGCCGCTTCCGCCTCGGCGATGGCTTCCTCATCGGTCTGCGAGTCGTAGTAGTCAATAATGGCCCGAATCCTTGACTCCGTCCAGCCATCCGGCAACTCCGAGACGGTTGTTCGTTCGTTCTGAACCATGGTCACTTCCTCCGCCGCCGCCTCCGGAAGGCCCGGAGCTGGGTGCCGCTGAGCGGGTATGCCGTAATGATAAACAGTCCTTCACCCGACCTAAACCTCGAGTACACGACTCGCAGATATCGTCCGCCAAGGGTCTGGCCAATGACGATGCGTGAGTCGTCTCGACCCGGCGTATCTTCCAGCCGCGAGCGGATCACTTCCTCGACTTCGTGCTCCTCGACACCGTGCCCGAGTACATGCGGCAACCCGGATTCCGGGTCTAGGTAGAAGTGCAGGTTCACTGACGGACCGACTGTAACGCTCAGCGGGCCGTGTAGCCGCCGTCGACCGGCAGCGCGATGCCGTTGACGAAGCTCGCGTCGTCGGAGGCGAGGAAGGCGGCGGCTGCGGCGATCTCCTCGGGCTGCCCCAGCCGGCCCATCGGATGCAGCGAGGCAAGGAACTCCTCGGCGCCCTCCATCTCGCGGATCTGGGCGGTCATCGGCGTGTGAATGTAGCCGGGGCAGATGGCGTTGACGCGCACGCCGCGCGGGCCGTAGGTCACGGCGAACTGTCGGGTGATGCCGACTACTCCATGCTTGGCGGCCACGTACGCGCCGGCGCCTTCTTCAACCTCAAGGTCGGGATCCTGGGTCGAGGCGCTGCTGAGCAGGCCATTGAGCCCGGCAATCGAGGCGGTGTTGATGATTGAGCCGCCGCCGCGCTCGGCCAGCATCGCCGCGCCGTGGAAGGTGCCGTAGTAGACGCCGGAGAGGTTGACCGAGATCGTGCGGTCCCAGCCGTATTGACTGCCGCCGATGCCGGCGTTGTTGAACAACACGTCGAGTCCGCCGAGTACCTGGACGGTCTGCGCCAGCGCATCCTTGACCGCATCCTCGGAGGTCACGTCCAGCTCCATCGTCGCCGAGCGACCGCCGTGCTCGGCGATCTGCGCCGCGGTCGTCTGCGCGCCCTCGGCGTCAATGTCGGCGCACATCACCGCCGCGCCCTCGGACGCCATCCGCAGCGCCGACGAGCGCCCAATCCCAGAACCCGCGCCCGTGATCAGCGCAACCCGTCCCTCGAGTCGATCGATTGCCATTGGTAAACCTCCACGTCTTGGAGTTCTCTACTATCTGCGCAGTCTACGTCCGGCAAGTGTGAAGCAGTGGAGCCTGCCGTTAGGCTGCTCAGTGAACGATCAACGAAACTCAACGGAGGAGCTTGAAATGCCGCCGACTGCTGGAGACGCCTTGCCCGACGTGAACGGGACCGTGATTGCCGACGGCCGGCCCGGGCCGGCCAACCTGCGGGAGCTGGTGGGCGACAAGAAGACCGTGATCTTTGGCGTGCCGGGGGCGTTCACGCCGACCTGCACCAACGACCACTTGCCGACATTTGCCGTGGGTAAGGACCAGCTCGACGCGGCAGGGATCGAGCAGACGATCTGCATGTCGACCAACGACATCTTCGTGCTGCAGGCCTGGAACGCCGCGCACGGCGCGGAGCACATCACGATGCTGGCCGACGGCTCGGGCGACATCACGCGCGCGCTGGACATCGGGCTCGACCTGTCGGGTCTCGGCCTGGGCTTCCGCTGCACCCGATTCGCCATGCTGGTCGATGGCGGCGTGGTCAGGGCGTTCCAGACCGAGGAGAACCCGGGGACCTGCGCGCTGACCTCGGCGGCGGCCATCCTCGAGCACGCCTAACGGAGAGCGGGCGATGGGCGCCCCCCCTCAGTCACTCCGTGACAGCTCCCCCCCAGAGGGGG
>JAPPBK010000307.1 GCA_026705105.1 Chloroflexota bacterium
GTACGCGTACTTTGACACGAAGAGATAGTCGCCAACCTGCAGAGACGGCTTCATCGACCCCGAAGGAATGCTGAACGGCTCGAACGCGAGCGAACGGATCACCAGCGCCGCAAGCAAGGCGAGGACCAGCGTGCCGAAATTTGAAGAGGCCAGACGGCCCAAGTATCGAAACACGTAAAGGGACTCTCAGTCGGAACGCGCGGAAATAATGACGATAGCATACGCGAGATCACGATCGTCAGTAAGGGTCAGCTGGATATCCGGTGCCATGCCTGCAGGGATCAACGTCCGAAGCCGATCGGCAGCCTGGCCGGTCAGCCGCAACGTCGGCTGGCCGCTCGGCAGGTTCCTGACCTCCAAGTCACGCCAGCGTACCCCCTGACGGATTCCGGTACCCAGCGCCTTTGCGCAGGCCTCCTTGGCCGCGAATCTCCGTGCGTAGCCCTCGGCCCGTGCCCGCCGTCGGTCGCAGCGACTGCGTTCCACCTCAGTGAACACCCGCCGCGTGAACCGCGTACCGTACCGGGCCAGCGTTCCCCGGATCCGGCGCACGTCGCAAACGTCGTGTCCAAGTCCGACAATCATGCTGCCGTTCCGGCGACGTCATCAAGGACACGGCGCATGCCACGTACCACGGCTTCGAGGCCGGTGAATACGGCCTCCCCGATCAGGAAGTGCCCGATGTTAAGTTCGCGGACATGTTCGATCGCAGCAACCAGCCCAGCGGTGTTGTAGTCCAGCCCATGGCCGGCATGGACCTCGAGGCCCAGCGCTGCGGCTGCAGCAGCCGCTTCCCTCAGCTCAGCCAGGGCATCGCCCTGCCCCGACGGCGCGGCGTTTGCGAGCCGACCGGTATGCAGCTCCACCGCCTGCGCTCCCAGATCCGGGGCGCGCGCCACCATCTCCAGGTCCGGGTCGATGAACAGGGTCATCGGGATCGAGGCCGCCGCCAACGCCGCCTGGGTGCGCAGCACGCCCTCCTTGGCAGCCGTCAGGTCCAGACCGCCTTCCGTCGTGAGTTCCGCGCGTCGTTCCGGCACCAGGCAGACACGCGCCGGTCGGGCAATCAACGCTGCACCCACCATCTCCTCGGTGGCCGCCATCTCCAGATTAAGGGGCAGCGGAACGGCGCGGCGCAGCAAATTGACGTCCGCGTCCGAGATGTGCCGACGATCTTCCCGGAGGTGCACCGTAATGCCGTCAGCTCCGGCCGCCGCCGCGATACGGGCAGCTCGCACGGGATCGGGATGACGCCCGCCCCGTGCATTGCGGATCGTAGCCACGTGGTCGATGTTCACGCCCAGGCGGACGCGGGTCCCGCTCAAGGATTCACGTCTCCGCCACGCAGGCGGGCCAGCCGACTCTGCCGTACCGACTTGATGCGCAGGCGCCGAATCTTCTGATACTGCGACACCGAGGAACGGATCAGATAGTACGACGCGACCCACACGGTGAGCGTGTACGGGATTGATCCTACCGTCATCGTCGGCAGCAAGCGGAGTTGTCCGAGATCGTCGATCACCGAATCGATATCCCAACCTAGGGCCAGATTGGCAGTAGCGGAGGCGAGGACCAACAGTTCGTTCGTGACCGCCGCTACCGACAAGTCGTCGACGGCAACCCCCGGCACCAATATCGCCCCCGTGTGGTAGATGAGAAGCCAGATCAGCGGAAACGTCCATGGATTGCCGATCGCGGTGCCGATCAGGGCTGTCACCCAGCTGCCACCCAGGGCCCAGGAGAGCACGATCGCGCCAACACCATGGAGACCGATGAATGGCGTCATCGACAGCGCCGAGCCGCAAGCGAAGCCGATCGCCAAACGGTGCGGAGTCCCCGGAATGCGCTGCAGGCGACGGATCATGTAGCGGCCTGACCGCACCATACCCCCGCGCGGCCAAACCCATCCCCACAACCGGTTGGGCCAACCCACTGGATGCCGCGAACGAAACATCAGGAGGAAACGAGATCGCGGCTCCCCGGCTTCTCGGCCGGTAGCGCTGCCAGTTCGCTTGGCAATGCGTCTGGCTGATAGGCGGGAACCTCGTAGCTCAGAAGCGCCACCAATGGCACACCTGGATTGGACTTCCCGGAACTCCGATCCACGAGGCAGGCTTCCGCGACGACTTCCCCGCCGGCTGCCTGGACGCAGGCAATGCATTCCCGCGACGACAGCGCGGTGCTGATGACGTCCTCGACGACCAGCACGCGGGTCCCGGGCCGGATGGCGAAGCCCCGGCGCAACATGAACGTGCCCTCGACCCGCTCGGCAAAGATGGCCGGAAGTCGCAGATGCCGGGCGGTTTCGTAACCCACGAGAATCCCGCCGACCGCCGGCGAGACGACCAGCTCGAATTGGGCATCCGGGAGGGTGGCCTGCACCTTCGCTGCCAACGCCGCACACAGGCGTTCACCGCGCGCCGGATCCTGCATCACCAGTGCACACTGAAGATAGGTCGGGCTGTGCAGCCCAGATGTCAGGATGAAATGCCCCGTCCGGATGGCGCCAGCCGTCTCGAATTCCGCCAGCACCTTCGCCTCATCGGGTATCCGTGTCATCGCTTCGTCACCCGCTCGGCCTTGTAGATCTCGGCAGACGCTTCCAGCGCCACCAGGATCTCGTTGAGGTGCCGGATGTTCTCTACCTCAACGTCAACGTCCAGGTCGAAGAAGTCGACCGAGCGGCGCTGGATTCGCAGATTCGCGATATTTGCCCCGGTCCGGGCGATGCCGGCAGCCAGCGCGTTGAGGCTGCCCGGGCGGTTGGTCAGCTTGACCCGCAGCCGGCCAATCTGGCCCGGCAGGTTGTCTCCCTCGGCCCAGCTCAGATCGTACCACCGCTCCGGATCGCCTGAGAATCGCTCGAGGGTTTCACAGTCGATCGTGTGGACCCGGGCTCCAAGTCCCTCGGTCATGATCCCGACGATCCGCTCGCCCGGCAGCGGTGAACAGCACGTCGCGAGGTGCACGGCGATCCCGGGCTTGAGCCCCTTGATCCCCACCGCTGCGCCCTTGACGGGACGGCCCTTGCGGGTCTTGGCGGCGAACTTCCTGTGCGCTTTCGGATGAATGGCGCGAACCACCTTCGCCCCTTCGAGTTGTCCGGCACCGATTGCAGTGAAGAGTTCCCGCTGGGTCTTGTAGCCGAATACCTTCAATACCGGTGACAGTGTCTTGGGCACGAAGTTCTCACCCGCCATCTCGAACTCATGCTCGATAATCGCCTTCCCCAGCTTCAGGTGCTCGCGCTCCCGGCTACGCCGCAACGACTTTCGGATCTGGCTGCGAGCGCGGCCGGTCCGTACAAAGGTTTCCCACACGGCGCTGGGCTGCTGGCTGCGCGACCGAAGGATCTCAACCTGATCGCCGCTTTGAAGCGGGGTGTCGAGCGGTGACGGCCGGTCATTGATCTTGCAGCCCACGCAGGTCGCGCCGACACGCGAATGAACGGCGTACGCAAAATCCACGGGCGTGGCGCGCTCAGGCAACGAGATAACATCACCCTTCGGTGTAAAGCAAAACACGAGATCGTTGTAAATCTCGAGTTTGGTGTCCTCGATTCCCTCCGAATGGTGGGTCGCGCTCTCGAAGATCTCGCGCAGGCCGCGCAGCCACTGAAGCGTGTCAGCGCTGAGCTGCTCGGGGCCGCTGCCCTGTGACTTGTACTGCCAGTGTGCAGCGAGCCCGTACTCGGCGACCTGATGCATGTCCCGGGTCCGGATCTGTATCTCGATCGCGCGCTTGTGTGGTCCGATCACCGTGGTGTGCAGCGAGCGGTAGCCGTTGGGCTTCGGCAGGCTGATGTAATCGCGGAAGCTGCCGGGCACGAAGCGCCATTGCCGGTGCACCACGCTCAGGGTGCGGTAGCACTCCTCCTCCGAGGGTGTCACTACCCGGAACGCAAACAGATCGGTGACCTTCTCCGTGGTCACACGCTTGCGCTGCATCTTCTGCCAGATCGAATGCGGACGCTTCTCGCGCCCGGTCACCTCGCTCTCGATGCCCGACGCTTCCAGAACCCGACGCAACTCGTTGAGGGTTCTCCCGACCTGGGAGGGATACCGCTTCTTGAGAAACTCGAGCCGGCGACAGATGGCGTCGTGCTCGGCTGGCTGCAATTCCGCGAATGCCAGATCCTCAAGTTCCTCGCAGATCGCCATGATGCCGACCCGGCGGGCCAGGGGAGCATAAAGATCAAGCGTCTCGCGGGCGATGCGCTGCCGCCGTTCCGGCCGTTGGATGTGCTGGAGGGTCCGCATGTTGTGAAGGCGGTCGGCAAGCTTGACCAGCAGAACCCGGACATCCTTCGACATGGCCAGCACGAACTTGCCGAGGTCGCCTCGCGTGGCCGCCGCACGCGGCTCGATCTTGGACAGCTTCGTGACGCCATCCACGAGTTCGGATACCTCCTTACCGAACTCGCGTCGAATCTCCTCCTCGGTCGCCACCCCATCCTCGATGGTGTCATGCAGCAGGCCGGTGGCAATCGTGGCGGAATCCAGCCGGTACCGTGCCAGGATGCCGGCTACCTCCAGCGGATGCGAAAAGTACGACTCACCAGATTCGCGCTTTTGCGCGTGATGACGCTCCATCGAGAATGTGAACGCGCGGTTGAGTTTCGCCTCATTGACCGAAGGGTCGTATTCGCGAACCCGTTCAATCAGCTCTTGTTGGCGAATGGTGGATCCTCCGTCACTGTGGGCAGCTTAATCCGTCACCGACACCTAATCCTCGCCAGCGTCGTCAAAGCCCGCGTCGCCGGATTCGGCCTCGAGACCCAACGCCATGTCTGGCTCCTCCCGATCGTCGAGGTCGCCCTCCACGTCGGTGTCCTCTTCGTCTCCCGAGCTCAGCTCCGCGGCCGATTCCGCGACATGCATGCCGGCCTGCTCCGCGTCCGGCACACTGGCGGCCTCAACCTCGCTTGAGGACAGGATGTCTGCGTCGGGAACGACAGGAACCTGATCCAGCCCGAGAGAGCGAGCGTATGCTTCTATTGGATCCTCGTCAGCCTCATCGCGCTCGAAGTGATTCTGAAGCGAACGCACGATCCCTTCCTGCAGGGCCTCGAGATCGAGGTTGCCTTCCGCGATTTCCCGGAGAGCCACGACCGAATCCTTGTCGTCGTCCTTTTGCACCGTAATCTCGGATCCTCGGGCGATCGCCCGCGACCGCTCCGCCGCGTAGAGCACCAGCTCAAAGCGATTGTTGACGACAGGAATGCAGTCTTCGACCGTTACGCGCGCCACAGCATCTCTCCCCGGTAACAGCGAGACCACCCGGATGAGGCCGCCCCGCCAAGGTTCGCCCGTTTAGCCTGAAACTAGCGCGTTTTCAACCGAAATGCCCCCTCTGGTCGCCCGTTGGGCCGCTTCCACGCCCACGTGTCCCCCCGTCGCGACGCGTTTGCCAGCAGCACCGACAGCGGAGACGCGTGCACGGGATGCCGCCACCGTGGGCACACATCTAGTAGCGGCCGCAGCACGAACGCTCGAGCATGCAGCCTCGGATGAGGAATGACGGGGTCACAGGCTTCCGCCGTCACCGTCGTACCAACGGCCAACAGGTCGAGGTCCAGCGTCCGTGGGGCGTTCCGACGACGTCGCTGCCGGCCGAACGCGCGCTCGATCCTGAGCAGGCGTCCGAGAATGACCGGCGGTGCAAGCCGGGACCGAACCAGCGCGACCGCGTTGACATACGCCGGGCCCAGTCCGCTTGGCCAGGGACGAGTGCAGTAGAGCCGGGAAAGCCGCTCCGGACGCAATCCGGCGCGCGCCAGACGAAGGGACACGAGCGCCGGTCGGGACGTGAGCGGGCCGCGACCCGGGGGCCGGAGATTGGCCCCGATGGCAATCAGGACCATATCGGACTGTGGAACCTGCAGACCCCGAGGCCGGGTGCGCGCACCGGGTGACGAGCGATGCCTGGCATCGGATGTCGCCGGCAACCGGCGCCTTGCCCGACCCCCTGATCTTCCGAATGGGCCCGGCCGCCGTTTCACTTCAGCGACGACCAGTCAGCGGCCTGGTCCGGCTCGACCAGACGCGCGAAGGCCGGCAACAGCGGCGCACCGCGCGCCCCGATCACCCCAACTGAGTACGCTGACGCAGTGGGGCGTCCGGAATGATCGTGTCGCCCGATTCACAGCCACGATCTGCCAGGCAGCCGCACGTCCTCCGGTGCCGACTGACCGTCTAGGCAAATCCCTTGGGCAGCGCCTTCGACGTCTTGGCCGTTGCCGGCACATTCAACCTCGTTCCCGCATCACGCGCGCCCGCTCTCGCTGCCATTCCCGCTTGCCAATGTCATACCGCCGATCGCGGCTCTTGCGCCCGCGGGCAAGTGCAATCTCGGCCTTGGCAGTACCGGTCTCGTTGAAATAGATCGACAACAGGGCGACCGTCATGCCTTGCTCGTTGATGGCCACCGTGATCCGATCGATCTGCCGTCGGTGCAGCAGGAGCTTACGCGGGCGCTTCGGTTCGTGTTGGTGCCCTTTCGCCGCCGAACGCCAAGGCGCGATGTGGGCATTGACCAGCCAGAGTTCCCCGTCCTTGGGCTCGGCGTACGCTTCGCGGAGGCTTGCGCCACCGGCGCGAAGCGACTTGACCTCGCTGCCCTGAAGCACCAGTCCGGCCTCGTACTTCTCTCCCAGCTCGTAATCGTGGCGGGCGCGGCGATTGACCGCGACCGGGTGCCTCACCGCGTCACCCGGCCCCGTTTGCGAGCAGATCGAGACCGGCCATGGCGTCCCGCACCGCCTGCTGCGTCGATGGCCCCGGCTGTACCAGCGGCAATCGAATCTCCGAGCTGCACCGGCCAAGCAGTGAAGTCGCAAACTTCACGGGCCCTGGACTGGTCTCCACAAACAAGGCCTCGTGCAGCGGCATCAGGCGCTCGTGCAGTTCCAGTGCCTTCGCGGCATCGCCGGCCTGCCATGCCTGATGCATGGCCGCACATTCGCGAGGAGCGACGTTCGCCGTGACAGAGATCGTTCCATGGCCCCCGCATGCAAGGAAGGCGAGCTGAGAAGCGTCTTCGCCCGACAACTGGTTGAATTCGCGATCCGCCAGCGCAGCCCGCAGCTGATGCGGCCGAACAGGATCGTTGCTCGCATCCTTGACCCCGACGATCCGGGGGAGCTCAGCCAGTCGAACCATCGTGCCGATCGACATGTCGACCACGCATCGTCCTGGGATGTTGTAGATGTACAGGGGCAGATCGGTTGCATCGTGCACCGCCCGGAAATGGCCGTACATCCCTTCCTGTGTCGGTTTGTTGTAGTACGGCATGACCAGCAGGGCCGCGTCGGCGCCGGCGGCCCGCGCGTGCCGCGTAAGGCGGATGGCCTCTCTGGTCGAGTTCGAGCCCGTCCCGGCCATCACCGGGATGCGGCCAGCGGCGCACTCGATCGTCAGGCTGACAACCCGATCGTGCTCCTCGTGCGACAGCACCGGCGATTCGCCGGTTGTGCCGCACGGCACGAGGCCGGTCGTTCCCTCGGCTACATGCCAGTCCACGATCTCCCGGATCGCGGCCTCATCCACTTCGCCGTCGCGAAACGGGGTGATCAACGCACAGAGGGAACCCTGAAACATGGCGCATGTGTATCCGTTCGCGCGAAGGTGCGATCCATGACTATATTATGCTTCCCAAGGTTGCTGCTCCAGCGCACAACTAGATGCTGCGCCAAGACCGGCAGTCTTCGTTAGTGAGGGATCGCGCGCGACCGGCGCGTTCGGGCCCGGTCGAAGGAGGCCTTCCAGCATGCTCACGCCTGCCCAAATCGATACCTATCGGGAGAAGGGCTATCTCGTCATCGAGGACGCCATTCCCGCCTCCACGATCGACAGGCTCAAAGCGCTGACCCAGGAATTCGTAGACAATGCGGCGGGCGTGCCGGGGCACGATGACGTGTACGACGTCGCCGACGGTCACACTCCTGAAGCTCCGCTGGTTCGACGAATCAAGCTCCCCCACAAGGCCCACCCCGAATTCCGCCAGTTCGCCGCCGATCCCGTCCTCACCGACATCATGGCGGACCTGCTGGGAAGTGACGTCCGTCTGCATGGCGGCAAGATCAATCTCAAGCCGGGCAAGGCCGAAGATGCCGTGGAATGGCACCAGGACTGGGCCTTCTACCCGCACACCAATGACGATCTCCTCGCAGTCGGCGTGATGCTGGACGACATGGACCTTGAGAACGGCCCGATCTTGATGCTTCCCGAGACTCACCGGGGGCCGGTGTACAACCACCACGCCGAAGGCAAGTTCTCCGGAGCGATTGATCTTGACGCCTGTGACCTGGATTTCAGCAAGGCTGAGACCGTAACCGGCCGGGCTGGGTCAATCAGCGTGCATCACGTCCGGCTCGTGCACGGTTCCAGCGCCAACCGTTCCGGCAAGCCGCGGCGACTGCTGTTGTGGGAGTACGCTGCCGCGGACGCGTGGCCGCTGATGGGAGCGGGTGATCTCGAGGAGTTCAACGAGCGGGTAGTACGCGGCAGGCCGACGCTTATCCCGCGCATGGAGGACGTCCCGGTACGCATCCCCCTGCCGCCCGCCCTGCATCCGGGGTCCATCTTCGAGAACCAGCGAGCTGCAGCCCACCGGTTCTTCGACGAGGCAGATACCCGGCAGGCAGCCTACTCGTAGGTTCCGACGAAATCGCGGGCGCGCTGTTCGGCTTCGGCAACCTCGCCCGCGGTCAGCTGGTCCGCCAGCACATCCATGTAGTAGTCCGCGTTGGGTTCGCCGGATAGGCGAAACCACTTGTACGCCTCTACGAGATCGACTTCCGTTCCCTGTCCATTGGCGTAGTACTTGCCCAAGTGAATCTGCGAAAGCGCATGTCCACGCCTGGCCCCCAACAGAAACATCTCGAAGGCGTCGCCAAGCTGAAATACCGACGCATACCGGAGTCCTTGCATGTAGCGGACATTGGTGTCCCTAAGCAGATAATCAGTGCTCTGGTAGGGACGCTTGGGATCGTGGGGGTACTCGATGACGACACCCGCGTCCGCCGCTCGCGCCCGCATATCGTCGGTAATCTCGGCGGCGTTGACGAGCACCGCCCACCCCAACACGGCGGCCGCCGCCAAACCCGCGCAACATGCGCTGCCGATGGAAATTGTCGTCCGCATAACCGCCTGCCGCAGATGTTGGGCTGACCCTGCCTGAAATCACGATGCCGCGTAATTAGCCCACCGACATGGTTCAGGCAACCGTGACCGTCTGGCTGCGGCCACACCGATGCTATCGAGAACGCCGGTCACACGACCGACGTCAACCCCCCGGCCGCCACGCGTGACGACAGGCCGCCTCAGGGCCGCGTGCGGCCAGCTCCGCAGGCGCGTTCCTACGAAGTCTCAATCGGCGGCCTGCCGTGGGCTCGGACAGCCCCCATCCGGAATCTCGATCCAGCCCTCCATGTAGAAGGTGCAGCTACCCGTGAGGCCGACACGATCGCCATCCAGCGTGCAGCGGAGTTCACCGCCTCGGGCTGACACCTGGCGAGCTGTCAGGCTCCGCTTCCCTAGTCGCTTCGCCCAATAGGGAGCGAGGATGCAATGAGCACTGCCGGTCACCGGATCTTCTGCAATGCCGGATCCAGGGGCGAAGAAGCGGGAAACAAAATCCACCTGCGCGCCCTTGGCCGTCACGATCAGGTGGCCAGCCGTCAACTCCCCAATCCCGTCGAGATCGGGCGCCATGGCGCGAACTTCCGCCTCGGTAGCCAGGACTGCCATGCAATAACGTCCCATGAGTACCGCCTCGGGCATGACGCCGAGCACCGCTTCCAGACCGTGCGGCATGCGAATGGAGGCTGGCGGGTCTGCCGGGAAATCCATGCGGAGGCCACTGTCGCTGCGTCGGACGGTCAGGCGCCCCGAGCGCGTCGCGAATCCGACCTCTGCCCGATCAGGTGTCAACCGATGAAGGATCAGCCAGGCGGACGCGAGCGTGGCATGCCCGCAGAGGTCGATCTCCAGCGTCGGCGTGAACCAGCGGAGCTCGTAGTCTCCGTTGTCACCGGCAACCAAGAATGCCGTCTCGGACAAATTGTTCTCGAGCGCAATCGCCTGCAGGGTCGCGTCGTCCAGCCAGTCGTCCAGCAGGCACACGGCAGCAGGGTTGCCGCCGAACGCCCGATCGGTGAATGCATCCAACTGATAGATCGGTAGCCGCATCGAAGCACTCTCGGTAAGCCGCGGTGGGGCATCGTATCAGGTGGTTTCGGCAGACGGACAACCCTTCTCGGCAGCGGATTTGACGATTGGATTGAAGCCCGGATTCGACGGGCCACGGATCCGTCGGGCGCCCTACTTGCCGGCGAAACCGGCCAATCGGTGCGAGTTGATTGGCGACACGGGCCAGCCGACCTTGGTGCGCGGTCGAAGGATCCGTGACACCAAATCCCCTAGTTGGCCGGCTGCTTTCGCCGCACCATCGCGCTCAGTAGATCCAGCTGCGAAATACTCCCGAGGGCCTTCCCATCCCGACCGGTGACCGTTCCTCGATCCGACGTCGCCTCCGATAACGCGAGCGCAGCGCGTTCAAGCCGGGTCCCGACCGGAATTGCGGGGGTGTCGGCGCATTCGGTTGCCGGTTTCATGATGCTCTCCACCCTGATGACCTTGCCCCGATTGACGTCCTTGACGAAATCCGCGACATAGTCGTCGGCGGGCGTGAGCACGATTTCCTGCGCGGTGCCCTGTTGCACGACCCCCCCGTCGCGCAAGATCGTGATGTTGTCGCCGATGCGCAACGCCTCTTCAAGATCATGCGTGATAAAGACGATTGTTTTCTTGAGCTCTTTCTGCAGGTCGATGAGCATGTTCTGCATGTCGTACCGGATCAGCGGATCGAGAGCGCTGAATGCTTCGTCCATCAGCAGGATATCGGGATCAGTTTCCAACGCCCGGCGCAAGCC
>JAPPBK010000250.1 GCA_026705105.1 Chloroflexota bacterium
CACGTCGGCCTCGCGGAAGGCCTTGGAGCGGGCGGCGATGAAGCAGAGGTCGTGGTCCTCGGGGACGACGCCGCGACCTTGCGGCGTCGTGTAGAAGGGAATGCCGGACGTCTCGACGAACTCGCGCAGCTCGGCGGAGGCGTCGGACCAGAAGATGCCCGTGCCGGTAAGCACGATCGGCCGCTGGGCATTGGCCAGCAGTTCAATCGCTTCCTTGACCTGGTCGGGGTCGGCGCCGGGACGCGAGCGGGCGGCGCCGGCATCGGGGAACCAGGTGGTCTCATCGTCGGACTGCTGGTAGAGCGTGTCGCCGGGCAGGTCGAGGTAGGTGGGTCCGGGCTTCGGTCCCTGGGCCTCGCGGTAGGCGAGGTTGAAGAACTCCGGCATTCGCGCCGAGTGGGTGACGCGGCTGGCCCAGCGCGTGACCGGCACCGCCATGGCGAGCTGGTCGTACTCCTGGAAGTCGTCACGCTCGAACGAAGAGAACGCGGCCGCGCCGCCCAGGGCGACCATCGGCACGCCGTCGAGATAGGCGTTGGCGACGCCGGTCAGCAGGTTGGTCGTCGCCGGACCGGAGGCGGCCATGCAGACGCCGGGCACGCGCTTGACCCGCGCGTAGCCGTGCGCAGCCATTGCCGCGCCCTGCTCGTGTCGGCAGTCGATCGTGCGAATGCCGTGCTCGGCGGCGAAGCCGGCCGCTTCGATGATCGGTCCGCCCATGATGTAGAAGAGATCTTCGACCCCCTCGTTGACCATCTGGCGGGCGAGCAGTTCGGATCCCATCTGCTCAACCATGTTGTTGTCCTTTCGAGATTGGCGTACCGGGGGGAGCCCCCTCAGTCGCTCCGCGACGGCTCCCCCAGCGGGGGAGCGTTGGTGTGGTTAGTCGGGGACCTCGTAGCGATGCAGCACCGGACGGCCGGTAGTGAACTCGCGGATGCCGGCCATGCCCGCCATTGCCTCGGACGTACCGTGCGCCGTCAGGTCTTCCTCCGTCGCCCAGTTCTCGAAGAGGAGGTAGCGGGTGTCGTCGTCGACCGAGCGGAAGAGATCGTAGTTGTTGCAGCCCGCGTCCTCGGCCTTGACCTTGGCCGTGGCGCCGGCCATAAACGCCTCAAAGGCCTCGTTCTGGCCCTCGCCGATGTTGAACTCCACGGTCAACCCGATTGCCATATCCAACTCCATTCATGTCGTTGCACGGAGCGACAACTGCCGCATCCGGTGTGCACTGGTTCGGGCAACATGTTAGCGCTCGCTCGACCGGCACCGGAGCGATCAACGCGTAGACTGCCGACATGCTTGAATCGCTGCGCATGGACGGCAAACGAGTGATTGTGACCGGCGCCGGTCGCGGGCTCGGCCGGCAGATGGCGCTGCATCTCGCCGACGCAGGGGCGGACATCGTCTGCGCGGCCCGGACCGAGTCGCAGATTGCGGCGGTCGCCGCTGAAATCGAAGCCAAAAGCCGACGCGCGCTGGTGATCCCCACCGATGTCAGCGATTCATCGCAGGTCAATGCGATGGTCCAGCAGACCATCGACGAGTGGGGCGGCTTCGAGGTGATGATCGCCAACGCAGCCAGCAGCGGCCCCGCGTCGATGAAGCATGTCACCGAGATCTCGGATGAGGACTGGCGCGAGACGGTCGACATCAACTTCTCCAGCGTCTTCTACAGCGCTCGCGCGGCCGTGCGGCATTTCCTCACCGCAGAGAAACCGGGCAACATCATCACCGTGTCCTCGGGCACGTCGTTGCGGGGCAGCGGCCTGCAGTTCTTCGTCGACGGCGCAGCCAAGGCGGGCGTGATCAACTTGAGTCAGTCGCTCGCAACGCAACTCGCCCGAGACCGGATCCGAGTGAACTGCATCGTTCCCGGATTCATCCTGCAGAAGACGCTGGAAGCTCAGGAAGAGACCGAAGTCGCTCGAAATCAAGGCTCGCGGATTCCCATCCGCCGCGTTGGCGAGGCCTGGGAGTTGGGTCCGTTGGCCGTCTACCTCGCTTCAGACGCGTCCGCCTACATGACCGGCGAGGCATTCATCATCGACGGCGGCGGACTGGCTGGTGGCTTGGCCCCAACCGGCTGGGATGTGCAATCCGGAATCGGCGGCGTGTCCTCATGAGCCTGCAGAATCCAGTCGATCCGCCGGAGGTTGCTGAAGGACGACTCCAGGGCTTCGATCTCAGCGAGCGTCGCGTCATTGTCTACGGCGCGGAAAAGCCGGTCGCGACGGCGATCGTGCAGGGACTGCGCGAGGCGGGCGCTGCGGTTGGCGTGACCAGCGCCAACGCCGACGGCACCTCGCTCTTCCGCCTGAAGAAGGCAGCCGACGGCGGTCCGAACGAGTCGGTCGATCTGTCCAACGGGACCAACATCCAGGTGGCGACGCGCAAGATCAGCAAGGAGCTGGGCGGTCTCGACGCGGCGGTGGTCGTACCGCAGCTCTACCACGCCGCGCCGATCCGCAAGACGCTGGACGCCGATATCCAGCGCGTCCTGATGGCGAACCTGGGCGGCGCCTATGCCGCCTTCCGCAGCGCCAGCCGCGAGTTTCGGGGCAAGCCGGGACGACTGATCGCAGTGCTCGACGCGTCTGCGGTGCGCGGTCTGACCAACCTCAGCATCTACAGCGCGGCGCAATCGGGCGTGATCGGCCTGGTGCGGGCGCTGAGCCAGGAACTGGCGCCGTCGGGGACGACGGTGAACGCGATCGTGGTCGGCTGGACCGACTCGACGCCCGGCCGCGGACCGTCGAACGTCGACGAGAACCTGCTGCTGCGCTTCATCCCGATGCGCCGCTTCGGCGAAGCGTGGGAAGCGGCCCCGCTGGCGGTCTACCTCGCCTCGGAGGCGAGCGGCTACATCACGGGCCAGACGATCCAGGTCGACGGCGGGGTGCTGAAGCACCTGTAGGGTCCTGCGGATCCTTTTTCTTCTCCTTCGCGAAAGCAAAGGATATGAGATATCCTTATCTAAGGAGAGAGATCGCCGAAATCATCTCCCGATTGTTGTCTCGCTCAGTTCCGACTCAAGACCAACGCAGATAGATAAGGATAGGAGCTATCCTTATCCAAGGATCGCTGACCGGACAAGGAACAACTGTGCGAGGACGATTCGTTCGCGGAACATGGAGATGGGATGCTTCTGTCTACGCGCCGCCGCACTTCCGTCGCTCCTGCAGCTATGACGCGTTTGTCCCCGATCCTCTCGATCTCGGTCTTGGTGACTACGAGCTGTCATCTGGACTGGCCGCCACACTCTCAGAAGTCGAACAGCGCGTGTTGGCGCTGAACCAGACCGCGGATCCTGCTCTAGTCTCGCTGTCGCGACTGTTGCTGCGTACCGAGTCGATTGCATCCTCCAAGGTCGAAGGCATGCAGGCCGATGCGCGTGCGCTGGCGATGGCCGAGGCCAAGGTCCGTCTCAAGCGAAGCGTCGGACAGCAAGCCCGGGAGATCATCGCCAACATCGAAGCCATGGAACATGCCGTCCAACGCACAGCAGAGTCAGAGCAATTCGACGTGGACCACCTGTGCCAGGTTCACGCAGCCCTGATGAACCGCTTTCCCGCCTCACGGCTTGCCGGCCAGCTGCGCGATAGCCAGAACTGGATTGGCGGGAACAACTACAACCCATGTCGAGCGGCCTACGTTCCACCACCGCCTGACGAGGTGGTTCGATTGCTACAAAATCTCTGCGATTTCACCGAATCTGACCTCGTCTCACCACTGGTGCAAGCGGCGATTGCCCACGCGCAGTTTGAGACGATCCACCCGTTCGACGACGGCAATGGGCGGACCGGCCGGGCGTTGGTCCAGGTCATTCTGCGCCGTCGCAGGCTCGCGCCGCGATTCGTGCCGCCGATTAGCGTGGTGCTGTCGCAACGGCGAGACATGTACATCCAAGGTCTGATCGATTACCGCGAAGGCCGCCTGACCGAGTGGATCACCACGTTCGCGGCGGCAACCGCCCAAGCTGCCGACCTCGCCCTTCAGTACAGCAGCATCATCCACGACCTGCTGCGCTACTGGCGCACTCGGCTGAAACTGGCATCGAACCCTCGCTCGGACGCCGCTGCATGGGAGATCCTTCGTCAACTGCCGGCCTTTCCCGCCATCACCGTGCCCGACGCCGTACATGCCACAGGTCGCAGCCAACCTGCGGTCAACGCCGCGTTTGCCCAACTGGAGGACGCTGGCATCCTGATTCCACTCGGTCAATCCCGACGTAACCGAGCCTGGGAACCACAGGGGCTGCTCGACCTGATCATCGCGCTCGAGTCAGGGGAGGTGGCAACCTCTAGACTAGGCGCGCCGACCAACGACTCGCAGGAGACCGATACATGACTGACTACGAGAACATCCTCTACCGCGTTGAGGACCGCAAGGCGTATGTGACGCTCAACCGCCCCGAGAAGCTGAACGCGCTCTCCGTGGCGCTGCAGGATGAGCTGTCGCAGGCAATGTGGGAGGCGGACAACGACACCGCCGTCCACTGCGTGATCCTGAGCGGCGCGGGCCGCGCCTTCTCGGCCGGGTACGACCTGACCGGCTCAACCCGTGACTCACAGGAAACGTACGACAAGGTCTACCGCGGCCGGGTCACGTTCGACGACGACACCTGGGGCATGGAGAAGGCGCAGCGCGCGCGGATGGCGATCTTCGACATGCACAAGCCGGTGATCGGCAAAGTGCACGGTTACTGCCTCGCAGGCGGCACCGACCTGGTGCTGCTCTCGGACATCATCATCGCCGCCGAGGACGCGGTGATCGGCTTTCCGCCAGTGCGGGCGATGGGCGCGCCGCCGGCGCACATGTGGCTCTACCACGGCGGTCCCCAGTTCGCCAAGCGGATGCTGCTGACGGGCGACAGCATCACCGGCGCGGAAGCGGCGCGTCGGGGTCTGGTCTACGACGCCGTACCGGCCGACAAGCTCGATGAGGAAGTGGAAGCGCTGGCCAACAAGATGGCGATGATTGACCACGAGTTGCTCTCCGCGAACAAGCGGATCGTCAACCTCGGTCTCGAGATTATGGGCGCGCGCACGCTGCAGCGGTTGGCCTCGGAGAACGACGCACGGGCGCACCTCGCGCCCGCCGTGATGGAGTTCGGCAAGATGGCTCGCGAGAAGGGCCTCAAGGCCGCGCTCGAGTGGCGCGACAACCGCTTCGGCGACGGCCGCGGTTCCGCCGCTGCCCAGCAGCGCAAAGCTGCGACGACCTAGCGTTCACTCTCTCTCCTACGCGGGAGAGGTCGCGTAGGCCAAGTGTTCACTCTCCCCCCGCGCAGCGGGGGGAGATGCCGAAGGCAGAGGGGGGTTCCGGTGGCCACTCCCGACCGATTCCGGCTCGACGGACAGGTCGTCCTGCTCACCGGAGCGGGGCGCGGCCTGGGACGCGCGATGGCGCTGTCTTACGCCGACGCTGGAGCGAAGGTCGCGGGCGCATCGCGCACGCTTTCACAGCTTGAGGAAACGGCCGGGCTGGTCGCCGAGCGCGGCGGCGAGGCGATCTCGATCGCCACGGACGTCACCGACGCCGCTGCCGTGGAGGCGATGGTCGGCGAGACCATCGATCGCTTTGGCCGCATCGACATCCTGATGAACAACGCCGGCGGCGGGGCAGAGGGCGACGGCGCGCCGCTTGAGCAACTGACCGACGAGCAGTGGCGCTGGGGCATCGACATGAACCTGACGTCGCAGATGCTCTGCGCGCGAACTGTCCTGCCGCACATGATTGAGCGCGGCTCCGGCGTGATCATCAACGTGGCCAGCGGGTTCGGCCTGCGCGGCGGGCGCGAGAACTGGATGTACGTGTCGGCCAAGGCGGGCGTGGTCAACCTGACGCGTTCCCTGGCGGTGACCTACGGACCGGCCGGCGTGCGCACCAACTGCATCGCGCCTGGCATATTTCCGCACACGCCGCAAGCGCTCGAACGCTGGCGCGGCGGTCGCTACATCCCGGTCGGTCGGGCCGGCGTTGCCTGGGAGATGGGACCGTTGGCCGTGTTCCTCTCCTCGGACGCGGCTGCCGGGATCAGCGGCGAGACGATTGCCCAGGACGGTGGCGGGCTGGCGGCGATCGGTCCCACCGGCTGGGCGCCGCGCGTCCGACTCAGCGAGCCGACATAAGGGAGCGAGCGATGTCAGAGTTCATCCCGACTCCCAATCCCGAACGGCCCGACGATCCGTTCCTGCTGAGGGGCCGAGTCGCGCTGATCGTGGGCGCCGGCGATCCGCTGGGCCGAGCCTCAGCGGTGGCGCTGGCCGAGGCCGGCGCCGACGTGGCAGTCGCCAGCCTGCGAGCGGGGACGCAAGAGGTGGTGCGGGTCAACTCCGTCGCCAATGAGATCTGGTCGCTGGGCCGCAACAACGTGGCGATCACCCTCGACGCGACCGACCGGAACAGCGTCGACGCCGCCATTGCGCGCGCTTCGTCCGAACTGGGACGCCTGGACATCCTCGTCAACGCAGCCGATCTACCGATCGCGGCCCCGATCGACGAGTTGAGTCCGTCGGATTGGCAGGCCATCCTCGCCGCCAACCTGCTCGGTCCGGCGATGCTGGCGAGCGCCGCCGCTCGGGTGATGCGCGTTAGCGGCTACGGACGGATCATCAACGTCGTATCAGTGTTGGCAGCGCGGGGCGTCGCCAACACGTCGGCCTACGCTGCCGCGCACGCGGGAGTCCTGGCGATCACGCGCTCGCTCTCCCAGGAGTGGGCTCGCGCCGGGATCACCGTAAACGCCCTGCAGGTCGGCATCTATGAGGGCCAGCACGGCTTCGGCGACGATCCCGACGCGGTCGCGCAAGTCGCGCGGATGCTACCGGCCAAGGAGCTGGTCAAGCCCGAAGATGTGGGAGCGGCCGTAGTCGGACTGGCAGCAGACTCCGGCTTCATTAGCGGAGAGACCATCGCCGTCGACGGCGCGGCCACCGCTCGCGTCTGATCACTATCCGGGGTTGAGTAACGCTCGGGTCGCCCGATCGATCCGTTCCCGGTTCGGGGCGCAGTCCAGCCAGCGCTCGGGAATCGCGGCTACGCCGTAGCGCGCGCCCAGGACCGCGCCCGCGACCGCGCCGTTCGTGTCGGTGTCTCCGCCGGCGCTGACGATCCGGACGAGCGCCTCTTCCAGCGTGTCGCTCGCGTCCAGGCACCAGAGCGCGGCCTGCATGCAGAGGTAAGTGTGTCCGCTGACCCGCTCGTCGGCGATGCGCTGGGCGATGTCGTCGGGAATGGCGAGCGTCCAGGCGATGAGCTCGGCCGGCGCCCCGTCCTGGCTTGCCGCCAGGGCGAGATCGTCGCGTCCCGGCTCTGCGCCGCGCAGCAGCATGGCGATTGCCGCATTGACCACGATGCAGGACCATTGCGCGCCCGGCGCGAAATGCGTCACCGCGCAGGTCGACGCCGTCTGCGCGATCAGTTGCTCCGGCTGACGTGCGTATCTGAGCGCGACCGGGGCGCAGCGCATCAGCGCGCCGTTGGGCTGGGTCTCGGGACAGCCCCGCTCCTGCCAGAACGCCTTCGCCGCGCCCGGAGCGCCCAACCCCACTTCGACGTAATCGATCACCGTCGAGGTCATGATCCCGATCCCACGACCGTTCTCGTTGCGCCACTTGACCAGTCGGTTTGCAAATCCCGCCACCGGGTCCACATCATCAGCAAGCGCTTCCGCGAGATCCACCGCTTGCGCAAGGTCGTCGTCCATCGGACGCCGGACTTCGCGCGGATCGATCTCGCGGATGCCCTGTGGGTAGCGGCTCCGGATCGTGTCGCGGCCGACTCCCTCGACCGGCAGTCCCAGCAGATTGCCCGCCGCGAGACCGAGCAGGACCCCGCTGGCGCGATCGGGGTCAATGGGGCCGCTGCTCGAAGTCTCGATCAGCTGGGCCAGGTGGGGCGCACGTGCGATCAGGCCCGACTCGTCGGTCGTCGTCATAGGGCAAGCGTAGGCGCAGGCGGAGACGACACCAACACGGGACGCCGATTAACCTGACTACGCTGAACCGTGACCGCCGCGACGCGAGGAGTATGTGATGACGTTGCCCAACGATGCCTGGGGGCTGCCGCTGACGACCTCGGAGGAAGCCGCGGAGGCCTACCGTCTGGGCGTCGATCGAATGCTCTCGTACCGGTTGGGCGTGGACGAGGCGCTGGGGCGGGCGATTGAGCTGGATCCGAACTTCGCGCTGGCGCACTCGCAGCTCGGACTGTTTCACCTGTTTCGCGGCAACGGCAAACGGGCGGCTGAGCTGGCCAACCAGGCGCACGAGCTGGCCGAGCAGGCGAGCCCCCGCGAGCAGCGGCACGCGGCCATTCTCGGCGCAGCAGCGCGAGGCAAAGCGTCGGAAGCGCCGGCGTTGATCGACGCGCATCTCAGCGACACGCCGCGCGACGCCCCGATCGTGCTGCAGTGGCTGGGCGGCAACTTCTACGGCGGCGGAGTGGAGAAGCGGGAGCGGATGCTGGAACAGTTCGACCGCCTGGCTCCGTCGTTCGGCGACGACTGGTGGTTCCTGAGCTGGCACGCCTTCGCCAATCATGAGATGGACGAGCTTGAGACCGCGCGGCGGTTGGTCGAGCGCTCCCTGGAACTGCGCCGGCAGAACGGTCAGGCGGCGCACGCGATGTCGCACGTCTTCTTCGAGGAGCACGACATTGACGGCGGCGCGGGATTCCTGGGCGATTGGCTGGCGGACTATCCTGAGCGGGCCGGCTTCTACCGGCATCTGACCTGGCACCAGGCCCTCTTCCTGCTCGCCAACGGCAAGCGCTCGGAGGCGTTGGCCCTGCACGACGACACGATCCGTCCCGGCGCCGACGAGCACGGCGACGCGCTCGGCGCCGTGGCCGATGGCGCCTCGCTGCTCTGGCGCTGTCGGCTGCACGACAGCGTCGGCGGCGGCAAAGGTGGACATCCCGACTGGCAGGCGATCGCCGAGCTGGCCGAATCGGCCTTCCCGCGGCCGGGCACGGCCTGGGTCGACGTGCATCGCGCCATGGCCCTTGCGGCGCTGGGCGACCAGATCGGGCTGGGCGCGCTGATCGACGGACTGCGCGAGGCGGCGGATCGTGGGCACCCGACTGCCGGCCTGGTGGTTGCGCCGGTGGTCGAAGCGCTGGCCGCATTCGGACAGGGCGACTACGAGGCGGCGGCCGATGGGTTGGCGGGCGTCCGCGACCTGATCGTCACGCTGGGCGGCTCGAACGCGCAGCGCGATGTGTTCGAGGAGACGCTGGTTGAGGCCTCGCTGCGAGCGGGACGGACGGAGCAGGCGCTCGAGCTGCTGCGTGAGCGGCTGGATCGCGGCGCGACGGCGCGCGACCTCTTCCGCTGGGGCCGGGCACAGTCGGCCAGGAGCGAGATGGACGAGGCAAAACAGGCCTTCCGCCGGGCCGCTGAGTTGTGGGCGAACGGAGACCTTGACGCGCCGGAATTGCGCGCGCTGCACGAGGCCGCCGCATGACTTCGCAACCGTCCGTGCCGCGACCCGATGTCGTCGTCGAAGACGATGTCGACGCCGAGCGCGGCAGCGAGCTGGACAAGCGCTATCACCTCTTCCTGCACGACTCTGACGACCACACCTACGAGTACGTAATCGAGATGCTGGGCGGCGTCTTCGGCTACTCGCGCGAGAAGGCCTTCGCCATCGCCTCGATGATCGACGGACACGGACGCGGCATCGTCGAGACGGCCGACTACGAGACGGTCAAGAAGCACCAGGATCAGATCCACGGCTGGGGACCGGATCCGAGAATCCCCCATTGCCGGGGCTCGCTCTCGGCAACGATCGAGGAAGCCCCCTGAGCGGCATCAGGCAGATTGCAGCGACTCCAGGAACGGCATCGCGATGTCGATCTGGTCGGCGAAGGGGTCGTGGGCCGGGTCGCGGTGCCAGGCGTACTCGGTGCCGGCGGCGATCTGCTCGGCCCGCTCCTGGCCGAAGAGCCGCGCGATCAGCGCGAGGCTGAGGTCGATACCGGCCGAGACCCCGGAGGAGGTCGCAACCGAGCCGGAGTCAACCCAGCGCGCGGAGCGCTGCCAGTCGGTGCGCTCGCCGAATCCGGCCACGTAACTGAAGAAGGCCTTGTTCGTCGTTGCCGAACGGTCATCCAGCAGTCCCGCCTGCGCGAGCAGTTGCGCTCCCGTGCAGACCGAGGTCGTGATCTCCGCGTCCGCGCCGCGCGAGGACAGCCACTCGATCAATCGTGGATTGTCCACCTCGCGCAGCGTGCCGACCCCGCCCGGCACGAGGATGATGTCCAGCGCCGGCGCGTGCTCAAAGTCGTAGTGCGGCAGCAGGCGCGGCGCGAGCTCGAATGGCCAGCCGACGGTCGCCACTGCGACCGGTTCGGTCGTCTCGGCGATCAGTGACACGGAAACCAGGTCCGGCCCCAGGTTCATCCACATCTCCAGCGGTCCGAACAGGTCGAGCGGCTCTACGCCGTCGAAGATCAGCGCGCCCAGCACAAGCGGTCGGGGTGTTGCATCGTCGGACATGTCCATGACCTTTCCGGAAGCGCCTGGCGTGGCGTGTGTTGTGAGCACGGCGCGCCACTCAAGTCTATGCAGCGGCCGGAAACCGGCTGTCCCGCGTCCCGCGTCGATCCGGCGCGGTTACCATCATGACGACCGGGGACACGCACTTGCCGGCAATGGGAGCAGTTGAGCATGGTTCGTCTGGACGACCTTCATCCGGAAGAAGCGCAGCACATGCGCGGCATGGGTCAGCGGTTTGCACGTATGCCGTTGGCCGAGACGCCGTTCGCCGCGCCGCCGCCACTGGCTGAAGCGACGATCGCCCTAAGCACGTCGGCCGGACTGCTCCGTCGCGACGACCGACCGTTCCGCTTCGGCGCCATGGGCGATCGGATCCTTCCCGAC
>JAPPBK010000223.1 GCA_026705105.1 Chloroflexota bacterium
AAAGGCCCGGTCTCGCAGGGGCATGTGCCGAGCCCGGCGTCGATGGGCCAGGACCTCGTACTTGACCTTGGCGAGATCGACGCCCGAGGGACACTCGGCTTTGCATGCCTTGCACTCGACGCAGAGGTCCAGCGCCTCGTAGAGCCGATCGCCGGACAGCTCTTCCAGCGGCATCGCGCCGTTCAGTATCTGGCGCAGCAGGTTCGCCCGTCCGCGAGTGGAGTGCTCCTCGTCCTGCGTGACCATGAACGAAGGGCACATGCCGCCGTCGAACTTGCGGCACGCGCCCTGGCCGTTGCACATCTCCACGGCCCTGGCGAGCCCGCCTTCGGCGCTAAAGTCGAGCCAGCCCTGCGGTTCGGCGTTTACCGTCTCGGGACTGAGACGCAGGTTCTCGCGGAACGGCGGCGTATCGATGATTTTGCCCGGATTGAGCAGGCCGTCCGGATCAAAGATCCGCTTGGTTTCGCGGAACGCATCCACGAGTTGCGGTCCGAACATCTTCTCCAGAAACGCGCCGCGCACGATGCCGTCGCCGTGCTCACCGGAGAGCGAACCACCGAACTCGACGACGAGGTCGGCAATCTCCGAGGCCAGCGCCTCCGTCTGTTCCAGACCGACTGGATCCTTGACGTTGACCACCGGTCGAATGTGCAGGCAGCCGGCGGCGGCGTGTCCGTAGTAGCCGGCGCGGAGTCCCTTGCCTCTCACGGCGGCGTCGAAGCGGGCGACGAACTCGGGCAGACGCTCGGGAGGCACCGCGGTGTCCTCGACGAACGCGCCAGGCTTGGGGTCGCCGTGCATCGACATGAGCAGACCCAGACCGGCCTGGCGCATCTGCCACATGCGCGCCTGAGCGGAAGGATTGGTCTCGGTGACGCAGGCGTAGCCCATGCTGCGCGACTGCAGTTCGGCCTCGATTGCGCGGAGTTGTTGGGTGAGTTGCGCGTCGTTGTCGGCGAAACACTCAATCAGCAGGATGGCGCCGGGATTGCCAACGACGAAGCTCGCCAATGGCGCGTAGCCGACGCTCGAGCGGCAACGCTCGATGATGATCTCGTCGACCAGCTCAATCGCCGCAGGCGAGTGCGAGTTGGCGGCGACGGTCGCCTCGGCAGCCTCGATCAGCGTGTCGAAATGGGCCGCCAGGATGCCGCGTCTCGCCGGCAGCGGCGCGAGTTGCACCGTGGCCTCGGTGACCACGGCGAGCGTGCCCTCGGAGCCGACCACCATCTGCGAGAGATTGACGCCGTCGGGATCGAGCAGCGTGTCAAGGTTGTAGCCCGAGACGCGTCGGGGGATATCGGGGAACCGCCGGGCGATTTCAGCGCGCTCGCGTTCGGCGAGATCACGGAGGTCGCGATAGAGCCGCCCCTCGCGGCCGCCGGCGTCGATTATCGCCCGTAGGCGGCGTTCGTCCGTCTGCTCGAAGCGCATGTCCGCGCCGTCGGAGAGGATCACGTCGAGCGACTCGACGACATCGACGGTCTTGCCGTACAGCCCGCTGTGCGTGCCGCAGGAGTTGTTGCCGATGCCGCCGCCGATTGTGGCTCGGTTGGCCGTCGAGGGGTCGATCGGGTAGTGCAGTCCGTAGTGCCTGGCGGCCTTGTTCAGTTCGGACAGGACCAGGCCGGGCTGGACCCGGACGATCTGCCGATCGGGGTCAAGGTCGAGGATCGCGCTCATATGGCGAGTGAAGTCGAGCACGACAGCGTGATTCACCCCCTGTCCGGCCAGGCTGGTGCCGCCGCCTCGCGGCAGGATCGGCACGCCGTGCGAGCGGGCCACACCCACCGCCGCGGCCGCGTCGGCCGGCGTGCGCGGAAACACGACCGCGACCGGTTCCATCTCGTAGAGCGAGGCGTCGGTCGCGTAGAGCAGCCGCGAGGGGCGGTCGATCAGGATGTCCGACGGATCGGTCATCGCGTCGCGCAGGTCGTCGGCGAGCGGACCGAGCGCGTTCTGTCCGTTGTTCAACATTGCCCGCGCACGACCGACGGAGCCGAAACCGGAAGGGGACCGGCCTTCAATCACCGTCCGCAGTGGGGCGTCGGTGGTCATGCGGGCAGACTACCGTGCATTCGATAGGCGGCTTCCGCCGGATCGTCGGCGCTGAGGATGGCCGTTCGCACGGCGACGCCCCAGGCGCCGGCGTCGACTGCCAGGGGCGCGCGTTCGGCATCGATCCCGCCGATCGCGTAGCAGGGCGTGTCGCCGAGCATCGCGCGCATCTCGGTCAGGTGGGCAAGCCCCGCACTGGGGCGGCCCGGATGCGACGCCGTCGCGAAGATGGTGCCGACCACCGCGTAGTCGACACGGTCGTCCACTGCCTGGCTTGCTTCTTGTTGGTCGTGAACCGAGCGGCCAAGCAGGGCGTAGCGTCCGCCCGGTCCGGCCGAGCTCGCCGGCAGATGCAGGCCGATGCCCAGCGCCCGAGCCAGCGCCGGCCGGTCATTGACGATCAGCGTGGTGTGCGGCGGCATACGCCGTTGCACGGCGCGGATCACTGCGATCAGTTCGCGATCCCGCATCTCCCGCTCGCGAAACTGCACGACGAGCCGCCCGCCTACACCGTTGGCCGCTCGCACGACCACGTCGTGAAGCGGCCGGCCGCCGGCTCCCTCTTGATCGGCGATCAACATCAGACGGTGCAGGATCATGGTTCGCGCCTATGAAAGCGCCAGGGGATGATGCGGCGCTCGAGCAGGACCACGGCAAGGAACAGCGCGTAGCTCAAGATCGTGACCACGAAGATGGCGCCGAACACCAGATCGGTGCGGAAGGAGAGTCGCGACTGCTCGAGGAAGATGCCCAGTCCTTCGGTCGCGCCGGCGAGTTCGCCGAAGATCGCGCCCAACACCGCGTAGATCGCCGCAATACGCAGGCCGGTGAAGAAGTCGGGCAGCGCAGCGGGAATCTTGACGTAGCGGTACATCTGCCGGCGCGTGGCGCCGAATGTGCGCATCAGGTCGGTCGCCGAACGTTCCGTGGCGGCCAGCCCGGCGGCGAATCCGAGCACGATCGGGACGAACGTGAACAGTCCGATCACGATGATCTTCGGGGTCACGCCGAAACCGAACCAGACGATCATCAACGGCGCAACCACCGGAATCGGCACCGCCTGCGACGCCACGATCAGCGGATAGAGGGCGCGCCTGAGCGCGGACGAGAGATCAATGATCAGTCCGAGCGCGATGGCGCAGGCGATGCTGATCGCAAATCCGGCCGCGACTTCGGACATCGTGACCAGCGAGTGTTCCCAGATCGCACCGGCAGACTCAACGCCCTCGCGAACGATCCGGATCGGCCCCGGCAGCGTCTGCGGTCTGATGTCTGAGAGCCAGACGTACACCTGCCATCCGACGAGGACGATCAGGACAAGGCCAACCGGCGCGGCGACGCTGACAAGCAGTTCTCGCCGTAACGGTCTCGCGCTCACGACGACGCCTCGGCGCCTTCGGTCTCGTGTCGCAACGCGTCGATCAGCCGGTGGGCGGCCTCGGTCTCCGCTGCCCGCGCCGTTCTCGGCCGCGGCAAGTCCACTTCGAGCACGTTCACAATTCGTCCCGGCCGGGGAGACATGACAAAGATACGGTCAGAGAGTGCGACCGCCTCGTGCGGGTCGTGGGTGACGAGCAACGCAGAGCCGCCGATCCGGTTCCAGGTCTCGGCCAGCCAGGCCTGGAGTTGGCCGCGCGTGATCGCGTCAAGCGCACCGAACGGCTCGTCCAGCAGCAGAAAAGGACGGCCAAGCAGGTAGGTGCGGAGAAAACTGGCGCGCTGCCTCATGCCGCCCGAGAGCTCGTGCGGGCGTCGGTCTTCGAATCCGCCGAGTCCGAACTGCGGAAACAGCTCGGCCGCGCGGCTGCGGGCCTCCCGATTCGGGACTCCCTGCACTTCGAGGCCGAGCGAGACGTTTTCCAGCACTGTTCGCCAGGGGAAGAGCAGGTCTTGCTGCGGCATGTAGCCGAACCGCGTCAGCCGATCCTCGGCCGAGGGCGTCTCTCCGTCCACGACGATGCGACCCTCGTCAACGTCTTCCAGGCCCGCGATCAGGTTGAGCAGCGTCGTCTTGCCGCATCCCGAGGGACCGACCAGCGCCGCGAACTCGCCGTCGGCGACGCTCAGCGAGACATCCTCAAGCGCAACGACGGCGCGTTCGTCCGATCCAAAGCGCTTGCCGACGCCCTCGACGTGCAGCATCGACCGCCGCTACTCTCGCGCCGCCTCGATGATCTCGGTGTTGAAGTGCGCTGACCAGTCCGGCTCCGAGGCCAGCGGATCGCCGTTCACGTCGGTCAGCAGGCCGTGCTCAAACAACCAGCCTGGGTACTCCGACCACTGAGCGAGCGTCTGCGAGCCCCAGCGTCCGTCGGCCGCGAGATAGTACTCGTCGGCTAGCAGGCTCGCCGAGGCGTAGACGAGTTCCGGATCGGGGAAGGCGTCTTGGCCCGCCGTCTCGATCAACAGCTGTCCCGCTTCGTCGGGCTCCTCGACCGCGAACTCGTAGCCGCGGAGCGTGGCCCGCATGAAGCGGATTAGGGCGTCCTCTTTCGCATCAAGGGTTTCTGCCGAAGAAACCAGCAGCACGGCAGGGCGATCGGGCACGCCGAAATCGGCGTGACGCCACGTGCGGTACTCGATGCCTTGCCGATCCCAGTCCAGTCCCTCCCAGGTGACGAAGATCTCGACTGCGTGCACGCGCCCAGCGAGAAGCGCGTCGTATGCGCCGGTATCGAGCACGACCAGTTCGGCCGTGCCCTCACCGCCATCGGCCTGGATCACGGTGCGCCACTGCGGCAGCTCGTAGGGCAGTCCCCAGCCCGCATAGAGCTTGCCGTCCATGTCGCGCAAGCGTTTGATCGGACCGTCCTCGAGCACGGCGATCTCCGTAGGACTCTTCTGCAGGACGGCTGCGATGCTGACCACGTCGAGGCCTTGAGCGCGAGCGAAGGGCACCGTGGTCGCAAACGAGAACGCGACATCGGCAACGCCCTCGGCGACCAGCAAGTCGCCGTTTGCTCCGCTGTAGGGCAAAATCTCGACCTCGACGCCTTCCTCCTCGTACCAGCCCTGCGCCAGCGCCACGTAGACGCCGGTGTGGTTGGTGTTGGGGGTCCAGTCGAGCTGCACGCGGACGAGATCCGGCTCATCCTCGCCGCAGGCGGCGGCAAGCAAGCCGGTCAACAGCAACAGCCCGGCCAGCAAGACGGCGACCATCGCGCGAGGGCGGCTCACTGCGTCTCTCCGTTCACCCAGGCCGAGTCGAAGAAGTGGTACTCGAGCTCCATGGCGGTGCGAAACTTGATTGCCTCGGCGGCCGAGTGCTCGCCGTGCTCGTCGAGCATGCCCATGATGATCTCGACCTTCTCGAGGTAGCCGGGACCGGAGTACATGTCGATCCAGAATCCGTAGCGCTCGTCGTAGGGCTGATCGGCGAGGCGCGTGCCGAGCCAGCCGTAGAGCTTGGCGCAGGGCGCCATGGCGGCCAGGTGCTCGCCGATCGTGCCGGTCGCCGCGGTCGCCAGGAGAAAGTCCGTGTACTCCCGGGCTGCCGGCAGCGGTTGCACATCTTCAAGCGAAACGCCCAGCTCGGGCGCCGTCTGCTCGTGCAGCGTGCCCTCCGTGAGAATGCCGGCGAGCAGCGATCCGAACTGACGGCGCGTGGCCCAGTCGTGCGCGCGGACCGCGCCCCAGGCATAGGAGCGAGCGTAGGCGTCGAGGTAGAAGTGGTCCTGTTGGGCAAACAAGCCATAGCGCGATTCGGACAGCGAACCGTCGGCCAGTCCGACCAGGAAGGGATGCTCCAGGCAGGCCTCCGCGAGGTCGCGGTTGTCGTCCCAGAGGCGCTGAGCGAACGATGTTTCGGTCAAGGTCAGACTCCTGTTCCGGTCACTGGATCGGTCGGGCAGTGGTTCATGAGGTTTCCAGGGGCGAGATCATTCCCTCGGAGGGCGAGGACGCTTCGGCGTAGAACTTGCGCGGCATTCGGCCGGCGAGGTAGGCATCGCGCCCGGCTCGGGCGGCGGCGTTCATTGCGCGGGCCATGCGGACGGGATCGCGCGCGCGGGCGACGGCGGTGTTCATCAGCACGGCGTCGCAGCCCAGTTCAAAGGCGATCGCGACGTCCGATGCCGTGCCGACGCCGGCGTCGACGATCACCGGCACCCCGGCGCGTTCCTTGATCAGCTGGATGTTGTGCGGATTGCGAATGCCCAGTCCCGAGCCGATCGGCGCGCCCAGCGGCATCACGGCGGCGCAGCCGACATCTTCGAGCTTGCGCGCGGTGACCGGATCGTCGTTGGTGTAGGGCAGCACGTCGAAGCCGCGGCGGATCAGTTCCTGCGCGCCTTCGAGCAGGCCCTCGGTGTCGGGCAGCAGCGTGTCCTCGTCGGCGATCACTTCCAGCTTGATCAGCGAAACGCCCAGCGCCTCGCGGGCCAACTCGGCCGTGAGAACGGCATCGGCGGCGGTGAAGCAGCCGGCCGTGTTGGGCAAGAGGCCGTAGCCGCGTTCGGTCAGCAGGGTGTAGAGGTTGGTCGGATCGGAGCCGTCGGCCGAACCCACGTTGACGCGCCGCAGCGCGACCGTGACCAGTTCGGCGCCCGAGGCCTCCAGCGACGCAAGCAGCGTCTCCTGCGACGGATAACGCGCGGTGCCGAGAATGACGCGCGAGGTCATCTCGCGTCCGGCGAGCGTCCAGGTGTCGACCTCGACACCGGCAGCCGGCTTGTTTGTGGTTGTGGTCATTGGCTTGCCTACCCGCCCTGCTTCGCGCCGACGATGTCGATCCGGTCACCGTCGGCGATGCTGGTCTCAGTCCACTCGCTGCGCGGGACGACGGACATGTTGATCGCGACGGCGATGCCCTGCTGCTCCGGGTCGTAACCCAGCTCGCAGAGCACATCCGGCAGCAGGATGTTGAAGAGTGTGAGCGCTTCTCCGTTGAGGGTCACCTCCACCGACGTATCCGTCTGCGTCATGAGGCTGCCTCCAAACTCTGCGGCTGCGGACCCAGTCGGTCGATGCCGTAGGGCGCGATCATCTCTGGCGTCCGGCCGCGTTCCATCGCCTCGGCCAGCCAGTGGGCGGTCGCCGGGGCGAGCAGGATGCCGTGCCGGTAGTGACCGGTCGCGAGCCACAGGCCTGGGCGTCCGGCCGAACCGATAATCGGCATGTGGTCTTCCACTGCCGGCCGCAGTCCGACGCTGTGCTCCGACAACTCAGCGTCGCGGAGCGCCGGAAGCACTCCGTAGGCGCGACGCAACAGCTCTTCGCGTGCTTCGTCCGTCGGTGTCAGGTCCCAACCGGCTTCGGGTTCCTTGGTTGAGGCGACGATCAGTTCGCCGTGTCGTCTCTGCGCGATGTCGATGTTGGTCGTGCGGATGCAGCGCTCGATCAGGCTGGGTCCGCGCAGTCGAAGGAGCTGTCCCTTGACCGGACCGACGCCGCTCGGCGCGAGCGGCTCATCCCGTCCGCCCGCGCGATTCAGAATCCGGTCGCACCAGGGACCAGCCGTGACCACGACCTCGCGGGCGAGGGCCACTGTCTCTCCGTTGTTGGTGAGCGTCCAGCGCTGTTGCGCCTCATCGTGCTCGCCTTCCTCAACGGCCCTGCCCTCAACGATCCGTACGCCCGACGCACGCGCGGCTTGCGTGAGCGCCGGAAGCAGTTGGCGCGGATCGACCTGAACGTCGTCGTCCACGATCAGGCCGCCGAGCATCCCGGATTCCAGGTTCGGCTCCAGGGCGTACACCTCCGACGGCGTGACGCGTCGTGAAGCGAGGCCTCGGTCGACTCGTTCGAGATGCAGTTCGTCGAGCTGAGCGTCTTCGTCGGCGTCGCGCGCGATCCAGAGCGTGCCGCCGTCCTGGTAGCCCGCATCCATGCCGCTCGCCGATTCGACGTTGACGACGAAGTCGGCGTAGCGCCGCAAACTGTCGAGCTTGAGCGGGTAGATGTCGTCTTGCTCGCCAAGCGGAAGCGCTGCGGTACCGAGCAATCCGGCGGCGACCGTGCTGGCGTGTAGGCCGGGCCGGTCGCGTTCGATCACGATGACATCCCGACCGCGTCGAGACAGTTCCAGCGCAGCGCTCAGGCCGATGATGCCCGCGCCGATGACGGCGACATCTGCGGTGTCATGCGCACCGTTCATGATGCAGCCTCCTGCTGAGTCTGCTCCGCGACGAAGCGCTGGAAGCTGAACGGTTCGATTTCGCTCGGTACCTGGCCGGTGAGCATGATCTCGGCCGTCCAGTGCGCCGTGGCCGCGGCGAGCAGCACGCCGCCACGGTAGTGTCCCGAAGCCAGGTAGATGCCCTCGGTGGTGGTCGGTCCGAGGACCGGCATATGGTCGTGAAAGGTGGGGCGCAGCCCGACATCGATCTCGGCGATGTCGAGGTCATAGATGCCGGGCAGGACCTCAAAGCCAAAGCGCAGCAGGTCGAGCGTGCCGCCGGCGGTGGGGTTCATGTCGAAGCCCTGTTCCTCCTCGGTCGCGCCGATCAGCAGTCTGCCGCCCTCTCGGGGCACGATGTAGACATCGCTGTTTCGGATTACGTGCCGGACCAGCGGCTGACCCTGGAGATGGACGATTTGACCCTTGACCGGCCTCATGCCGATCCTGGGCAGCGGCGTGACCAGCCCATCCTCCAACCAGACGCCTGCGGCGAGCAGCACTTGATTGGCCCGCAGCGAGGATGTGGCTCGTTCATGTTCGAGGGTCAGTTCCAGCGCACCATCCGAGCGTTCGACCGCGGCCACGCGGGTCCTGGTCCGCACGTCGACGCCGACCGCCTCGCAGGCAGCGCGCAGGGCGGGAACAAGCTTGCGACTGTCGACCTGGTGATCGGACTCGACCAGCAATCCGCCGACGGCTCTGGGCGAGACGTACGGCTCGAGCGCTCGCACCTCGCGGCCGGTCAGGCGGCGCGCGGGCAGGCCGCGCTCCTGCTGAATCCTGAGGATGTGATCGAGTTCGAGTTCGTCGTCGCGATGCCGCGAGACCCAGAGCGAGCCCTCGTCGCGGTAGCCGCACGACTCTCCACCGGCTGCCTCGATGTCATGAACGAAGCGCGGATATCGCCGCAGGCTGTCGAGCTGCAGATCAACCAGCGACTGCGGGGTCAGTTCCACTTCGAACGAAGGCGTCAGCATCCCGGCGGCAACGGTCGATGCGCCGAAGCCGGGTTGCTCTCGTTCGAGCACGGTGACCGAGCTGCCTCGCCTGGACAACTCGAAGGCGCAGGAGAGGCCGATCACCCCGCCGCCGACTATTGCGACATCGGTCATCGGTGTACCCGCGCAATCTCGTCGGCAAAGGCACGGCTGGCGGCCTGCGGGTCTTGATGGCAGACGACGGCCGAGAGGACGGCGAGGCCGTATGCACCGGCTGCGAGAACATCGGCGACTCGCTCGACGGTGATGCTGCCGATACCGATCACCGGCAGATCGACCGCGCTGCAGATCTCGGCGAATCGCTCGAGACCGAGCATCGGCGCTGCGCGGTCGCCCTTTGAGGTGGTACCGAAGACCGGGCCAACGCCGAGATAGTCGATCGGTTGTCTGGCGACCTTGACCGCTTCCTCAACCGAGTTGGCGGTGCCGCCGATGATCGCGTCGGGGCCGAGCAACTCGCGGGCGACATACGGCGGCAGATCCTCGCGTCCGAGGTGGACGGCGGACGCGCCAACAGCGGCGGCGACGTCGACGCGGTCGTCGATCAGCATCGTCGCACCGTGCTCGCGACAGGCGAGGCTCATCAGCGCGGCGACGCGGATCATTTCTTTGGTCGAAGTCGGCCGCTTTTCGCGGTACTGGATGGTGTCGGCGTCGCCGGCTGCGGCGGCTGCGGCGAGTTCAACGTGCGTGAAGCGCGTCTGCAGCACCTCGTCGGTGATCACATGGAGGCGGCCGACGTCAGTCATGGAATCCGCCCCACTCGCCATCCCAGAACGGCTGTGTCGGACCAACCCCGTGCCCGAGGCCTATGCCGTAGCGAATCGCTTCGGTCAGCCAATACTTGGCGCTGATCACACATTCATAGAGCGGCCACTCCTGCGAGTAAGCCAACCGCGCGGCAATGGCGGAGGCATAGGTGCAACCGGTGCCATGCGTGTGCTTGGTCTCTATCCACTCGCGTTCGATCAGACGCGTCTCGTCTTCGGTGACCAATACGTCGGTCCCGGGCGACTCGGCCAAGTGTCCGCCCTTGACCAACGCGGCGGATGCGCCCAGCTCGAGTAGCGCCCGACCGGCCTGCTCCGCGTCGGCGATCGATTTGACCCGGCTGCCTGTCAGCCGCTCGGCTTCGTGGGTGTTGGGCGTGATCAGGGTGGCCAGCGGCACGATCCGCGCCTTGAACGTCTCGACCGCTTCATCGGCGAGGAGCGGGAAGCCGGTCTTGGAGATCATCACAGGGTCGACCACGATCTTGGGCGGGCGTCGAGTCTCCAGTTCCTCGGCGACCGTATTGATCATCTCCGCATCGCCCAACATGCCGGTCTTGACGACATGCACGTTGAGGTCGGAGAAGACGGACTCGATCTGGGCGCGGACGATGGTGGTCGGGAGCTGGTAGGCGTCCTGGACTCCGAGCGTGTTTTGCGCGGTGACGGCGGTGATCACGGTGGCGCAGTAGCAGGCGTAGAACTGAGACGTGGCCTTGAGGTCGGCCTGGATGCCGGCGCCGGCGGAGGAATCGGATCCTGCGATGGAACAGACGACGCGCATGTCGAGTCCCCGTTGTGGGGCGGTCGTCTGCGGTTCGGGCGGGCCTGAAGTTCGCTGCGCTCCCTGCGCCGGCATTACCCGGATCAGGTTCGGCGGGTGTGTTCTCAGGC
>JAPPBK010000413.1 GCA_026705105.1 Chloroflexota bacterium
CGTAGGCGCGGTTGACCGATCGCTTGGAGTACATCAGCAGGTGGTTGTCGATGTGCCCCATGCGCTGGGCGAACTCCATCGTGAACTCGTCCAGGTCGTCGGCCGACAGCGCGTAGTTGGCCCAGCCCCAGCGGTACATGTCGGCGCCCGAGTGCGGGTCGCCCAGGTAGGCGAACTCGCGCGCCTTGGCCTGAGGCAGATGCCAGGGCGCCCACATCGCGTCCATCGTGCCCATCGCACGGACCGGCGGGTAACCGACCTGGCAGTCCTCGGCGATGATCCTCAGGTCGCAGGCCGATGCGAGCTCGGTCGCGCCGGCGAGGCAGTAACCGTGAATCTGCCCGATCACTGGTTTGGCCAGCTCCCAGATGATGAAGTTGCCCATCACCGCGTGACGCGACCAGTCGTAGTGCTGCGGATGCGTCGTGCCGGTATCGGGCAGCCCGGTCCACTCGTTGGTGTGGGGATTGGCGAGATCGGGCGAGGGCTGGAGGTCGTAGCCGGCGGAGAAGGCGCGGCCTGCGCCCTTGATGATGACGACGCCGATCGAGGCGTCGGCCTCAGCCGCCTTGAGGGCATGGAACATCTCGCCTCGCAGCTCGTTCGAGAGCGCGTTCAGTTTCTCCGGCCGGTTGAGCGTCACGGTCGCAACGCGCCCGTCGGTGTCGTAGAGGATGTTGTCGTAGGTCATCTGAATCTCCTGTCAGGTCAGAGGGAATGCTATCGCACCTCGCGCGGAGCCAACGCGAGACCCCGGCTTCTCGTGATTCCCAGCCTGCCTGGGAATCTCGCCCGCTACAGGGTGATGTCAATCGAGATACGGCAGTGATCTGAGGGGCCCCATTCCTCGGGCTCGTTGAGCGCACGCACGGTGACTCGCTCGGCGATGTTGCGGCTTGCGAAGACGTAGTCCAGTTGCTGCGAAGCGTTGGCCGGCTTGCGCTCGGCGGGGAGGTAGAAGGTGACCACGTCCTCGGCGTGACGAGGCGCTCGAGCCTGGCGCC
This sequence comes from Chloroflexota bacterium, assembly GCA_026705105.1. Taxonomy (GTDB): domain Bacteria; phylum Chloroflexota; class Dehalococcoidia; order Bin125; family Bin125; genus Bin125. The sequence continues at coordinate 1,005 of JAPPBK010000413.1, forward strand.
CGCCTTCCGGGGCATCAGGGCCGACGCAAGGCAGGTCCAATGAGTCCATACGCGTGAAGATTGACTCACGGCTGCGCCAGGCATTGAGATCGCCGGCGGCGACCAGCCGCGTGCGTTTGCCGACCAACCGAGAGAGGTCGGAGATCAGGCGATGGGCCGAGCCGACCCAGGCGTTGTGCGACGGCCGTCCCGACTCCTTCGTCCAGCGCTCTGCCGCCGCATACATCGAGACCACGGTCAGCGGCGACCCATCGGCCGGTGTCACGACTGCGGCAGCCAGCGTGCCCGGACGGCTGACCGCCAGCTCGTGGTAACCGGCGTCGGGAATCGACTTGGCCTCGATCCACTGGACGCTCAGATCCGATCGGTCTCTCAATACGACAACGGCCGCCTTCCAGTCGCGCTTGACTCCAACTCCCGCCGTGTTCCACGGACCAGGGTCGACTTCAATGAGATTGCTGATCTCCGGTCGCGGACGCCTCGCCTCCTGCAGCAGAGCGACCTCAACTTCGCCGGTCTCCAGCATCTCGATGACCACGTCCCAGGTTGCCGCGCGACCGGCGATGTTCCAGCTGAGGATCTTCATGCCGCACTTCCCGATTCTTCACCGCCTGCCGTTAGCCTGCGCGCATTATGACTGACCTCACGACCGACACTGCCACGTTTGAACTCTCAGACCACATCGCGACCGTCACGCTCAACCGGCCCGAAGCGATGAATGCGCTTGACCCGGACTTGATCGCCTCGCTGGCCGACATCTGGACCGAGATTCGCGACAACCCCGAGATCTGGGTCGGCATCGTCACGGGAGCCGGCGACCGCGCCTTTTGCGCCGGCGCCGACCTGAAGAAGACGATCCCCACTCGGCCGGGGGCGGAGAACGTGAACTGGCCGGTGTTTCAGCCCTCGCTGCGCAACACGATCGACGGCGGCATGCAGATCTGGAAACCGATGATCGCTGCGGTCAACGGCTACTGCCTGGCCGCCGGTCTGACGCTGCTCTCGGCCTGCGACCTGCGGATCGCGGCGGAACATGCCCAGTTCGGACTGCCCGAGGTGATTCGCGGAATCGTGCCGACGCTCGGCGCGACGCAGCGGCTGACCCGCCAGTTGCCCTGGTCGGCGGCGATGGAGTTGCTGCTGATGGGCGAGCACATCAACGCACAGCGGGCGTACGAGCTTGGACTGGTCAACCGCGTCGTCTCGGCCGACGACGTGATGCCGACGGCCCGAATCTGGGCGGAGAAGCTAACCGCCGGCGCGCCCTTGACGCAGCGTGCGATCAAGGAGGCGGCCGTGCGCGGGCTGTCGCTGCCGATCGACGAAGGCATCCGCATGGAGGAGCTGCTCTCGGCGCACATCCGCAAGACGGAGGACTTCAAGGAAGGCCCTAAGGCCTTCGCGGAAAAGCGGCCGCCTGTGTACAAGGGCAACTAGGCTGCATTTGAGCAATGGATGAGGAGCGGGCAGGGGAACCCCCCTCTGTCACTCCGTGACATCTCCCCCTGCTGCGCGGGGGGAGAGCGGAAATCACAGGAGCGAAGCCATGACGATGCGAATGACGTTTGGGGCGCAGATTCCGGGCAACTCGACTCACTTTTCCCAGATGCGCGATGTGGCGCAGACGATGGACGCGACGCGCTGGCATTCGGCCTGGACGTATGACCACTTCGTCCCGCCGCTGGTCTTCATGGATGAGACCCAGGATTCACTCGAGGGTTGGATGACGCTAGCTGCGCTGGGTGAGGCGACGACCAACCTGATGCTCGGCACGCTGGTCTCGGGCGTGACGTATCGCAATCCCGGGTTGTTGGCCAAGATGACGGCGACGCTGGACCACAACACGGGCGGCCGCGCCATCCTCGGTCTGGGCGCGGCCTGGCACGAGCGCGAACACGCCGCCTACGGCTGGGATTTCCCCGAGCTGAAGGAACGTTCCGATCGGCTGGAGGAAGCGACCGCCCTGATCCGGGCGCTGTTCCGCAGCGAGGGACAGGTCCAGTTCGAGGGCAAGTACTACCGGCTCGACCACGCGCCGTTCGCGCCTCGGGTGCATCCCGACCACCCGGGCGATGCGATTGAGATCATGATCGGCGGCAACGGCGCCCGCCGCACGCTGCGCACGCTGGCTCGCTACGGCGACATCTGCAACGTACGCGGCACGCCGGAGGAGGTCGCGCAGATGATCGGCGTGATTCGCGGCCATTGCGAGGACGCGGGCCGCGACCCGTCCGAGATCACCCTGACCACCGTGATGCGCCCGGCGCTGGTCGATGAACAGCACAAGATCGACCGCCTGCGCCAGGTCCACGGCGCAGAGATGAGCGAAGCACAGCGCGAACGCCTGCCAATCGGGCCGGCCGAGCATCTGGTCAGCCTGTTCCAGGAGTACGAGGCGATCGGCATCACGGGATTCGTCTTCGAGTCGATCCCGAACAACCCAAGGCTGTACGAGCAGTTCGACGAGCTGGTGCTGAGCGCCCTCGACGACTGATCGGCGGACAGGCGAGGATCAGAAGTGACCATGCGACTCACATTCGGGGCCCAGATTCCCGGCAACCAGACCGACTTCTCGCTGATGCGTGACGTCGCCCAGACAATGGACGCAACCCGCTGGCACTCGGCCTGGACCTACGACCATTTCGTACCGCCGCTGGACTTCATGGACGAGACCGGCGACTCGCTCGAGGGTTGGATGTCGCTGGCCGCGATCGGCGAAGCGACATCCACGCTGATGCTGGGCACGCTGGTCTCGGCAGTGACCTACCGCAGTCCCAGCCTGGTCGCCAAGATGACGGCGACGCTCGATCACAACACCGGCGGCCGCGCCATCCTCGGGCTCGGCGCCGCCGGTCATGCGCGTGAGCATGGCTTCTACGGCTGGGATTTCCCCTCGATCAGGGAGCGCTCGGATCGGCTCGAGGAAGCGACCGAACTGATTCGGGCTCTGCTCCACGCCGATGGCCGGGTCGACTTCCAGGGCGATCACTACCAGCTCAACAACGCGCCGTTCGCGCCACGGGCGCATCCCGACCATCCGGGCGGCTTCGTGCAGATCATGATCGGCGGCAACGGCGAGCGGCGCACACTGCGCACGCTGGCCCGCCACGGCGACATCTGCAACATCCGCGGCACGCCCGACGAGGTCGCACGGCTGATCGAGGTCATCCATCGCCATTGCGCCGACGCGGGCCGCGACCCGTCGGAGATCACCCTGACCACCGTGATGCGTCCAGCTCTGGTCTACGAGCAGCACAAGATCGACCGCCTCAGACAGATCCACGGCGAAGGCATGGCGGAAGAAGAGGTGCAACACTTGCCGATCGGCCCGGCGGAGCACCTGATCCGCGTGTTCGAGCAGTATGAGGCGGTCGGCATCCAGGGATTTGTGTTTGAGTCGATTCCCAACAACCCAAGGTTGTACGAACAGTTCGACGAGCTGGTGCTGAGCGCCTTTGACGACTGATAACCCGCATCCTGCTGCGCGGGACCGATGAGCACTCTGTGTATCGGGATATGCCGCCGACCCGCGAGCGGATGCTGACCCATTGGACGCTGAGTCGATAATCTGCATGTCAAATCGAGACAGGAACTCGCCAGACGCGGGAAGGTAAATGTGCCATGATCTCATTCCCCGGATTGGGCATTCGATGGTTCGCAATCACGTTGCTCGCCGCGCTGGCGATGGGACTGTTTGTCGCCTGCGGAGACGACGAGCAACAATCCCAGCAGCCGTCCGCAGCGGCGCAACAGGAGCAGCCGCAGCCGTCGCAAGACCAGGCGCAACAGGCGCAGCCTGCGCAGCAGCAGGAGCAGACCGCTCCGGCCGCTGCGCAAGGACCGCTGAAGATCGCGTTCCTCGCCGACTTCTCGGGTGGCCTGGCGGAGTATGGCGCCTCCATGCAGCGCGGATTCGAACTGGCGATCCGCCAGGTCAACGCGGCCGGCGGTGTCTGGGGCCAGCCGGTGGAGGTCGTCTTCGGCGACACCGCGCTCGATCCGACGCAAGCGACCGAAGAGGCGCGGCGGCTGATCGAAGTCGAACGTGTACACGCCATCGTCGGGCCGCTGGCTTCGTCAATCACGCTGGCTGTGGTTGAGTCCGTCGCCGCCGATGCGGGCGTCCTCGTCGTCTCGCCCTCGGCCACGTCACCGCAGATCACGATCTCCGAAGACAACGACTTCCTCTTCCGTAGCTCGCCCTCGGACGCCGCGCAGGGTCCGATCCTGGCCCAACTGGCAGCCGACCAGGGACTCAGCAGCGTCGGCGTGCTGTACCGCAATGACGCCTGGGGTCAGGGTCTGGCGGACGCATTTGGTTCGTCATGGGGCGGCAGCGCAACCTTTGTGGCGATCGAGGTCGGACGCACGTCCTACATCGCCGAACTTCAGCAGGCCGCCTCGAACGGGGCCCAGGCGCTCGTGGCGATGGCATTCCCGCCCGAGTCGGAAGTGTTCATCCGCGAGGCGTTGGAACAGGGACTGTTCGATCACTTCATCTTCACCGACGGCAACAAGAGCCAGGACCTGATCGACGCCATCGGCGGCGAATACCTCAACGGTATGCAGGGCACGGCGCCGGTTTCGGGGCCCGAGACCGAAGCGTTGCTCAACTACCGCGCCGACTTCGCCGCCGAGTTCGGTGAGGGCGCAGATGAGCCGTTCGTGGCGCAGGCATACGACGCCGCGCTCGTGGTTGCCCTTGCCGCCGAGCACGCGGGCAGCGACGACCGAGCGGCGATCCGCGACAGCCTGCGCGCGGTGGCCGGACCCCCGGGCAGCGCGATCCAGGCGGGCGCCGACGGCGTCGCCGAGGCCCTCGCCGCCATCCGCGCAGGCGAGGATGTCGACATCGCCGGCGCGTCCACTTCGCTCGACTTCGACGCCAACGGCGATATCGCGACCGGCTTCATCGGCGTCTGGCAATACGAGGGCGGCACGATCGCAGAGGTCAGCGTGACCGCGTTCGACCTGAGCGGCGGCCCGTTGGTGGTGACGCCGAGCGCTGAGGCCGAGGCCGCCCCCGTGGTCTCGGACGAGCCGCTCAAGATTGGGTTCCTCGCCGACTTTTCCGGTCCGCTGGCTGAGTTCGGTCCGTCGATCCTGAGCGGCGTCGAACTGGCAGTCAAGCAGCTCAACGACGCCGGCGGGGTGCTTGGACATCCGGTGCAGCTCGTGACCGGCGATACGGCGCTTGACCCGACCCAGGCGACCGAGGAAACCCGCCGCCTGATCGAGGTTGAAGGCGTCCACGCAATCGTTGGTCCGCTGGCCTCCTCGATCACGCTGGCCGTGGTCGAGTCGGTTGCCGCCGACGCCGGCGTACTGGTGATTTCGCCGTCGGCCACCTCGCCTCAACTCACCATCGCCGAGGACAACGACTTCCTCTTCCGCAGTACCGTCTCCGACGCGGCGCAGGGCCCGGTGCTGGCGCAGCTCGCGGCCGACGAGGGCTACACCAACGTCGGCGTGCTCTACCTCAACGACCCATACGGTCAGGGCCTGGCGGAGGCCTTTGACGCCGCCTGGGACGGCGCCGCGAACATCGTCTCGATCGAGCCGCGCCAGGCGACGTACCTGGCCGAACTGCAGCAGGCCGCTGACAACGACGCGGAGGCGCTGATCGTCATTGCCTTCCCGCAGGAGGCGGAGATCTACATTCGCGAAGCCCTGGAACAGGGTCTGTTCGACGAGTTCCTGTTCGTCGACGGCAGCAAGAGCCAGGAGCTGGTGGATGCGATCGGCGGCGACTACCTCGAGGGCATGCGGGGCACGGCGCCCGCCCCGGGACCGGAATCGCCCGCGCTGATCTTGTTCAACCAGTCCTACATCGCTGAGTACGACGAGTTGTCGCCGCTGCCCTTCGTGGTCGAGGCGTACGACGCCGCGGTCGCGATTGGGATCGCGGCGCAGGCCGCGGGTTCGGTTGATCCTGCTGCGATTCGCGACAGCCTGCGGGATGTCGCCGGACCGCCGGGCGATCTTTACGCAGTCGGCGGAGAAGGCGTCGGGGCGGCGCTGGCGGCCGTGGCCGATGGTTGGCAGGTAGACCTCGAAGGCGCCGCAACATCTCTCGACTGGGACGAGAACGGCGACATCACGTCGGGCTACATCGGCGTCTGGGCCTACGAAGGCGGCGAAATCGTCGAGATCAGCGTGACCGCATTCGACCTGACCGAATAGCCGGGCGGGTGTCGCATGCGTCAACTCCTGGTCCTGGCGGCGAGCGTCGCGGCGTTTCTCGGCGTGTTCGCGGCTGCCTGCTCGAGCGGTGACGCGCCGTCCGAGCAGGCGGCGACGGCCGATCAGCAGGCTCAAGCGGAACAGGGACAGTCACAGCAGACTGACGCGTCCGCTCAGTCGGACGGCGCGACGGGGCCGCTGAAGATTGCCTTTCTCGGCGACCTGACCGGCGGGCTCGCCGAGATCGGCGTCGAGATGCGCGACGGGTTCCTGCTCGCGATCGAGCAGATCAACGCCGCCGGCGGCGTCTTCGGTCAGCCCGTCGAGTTCGTGATTGGCGACACCAACACCGATCCGACAATCGCCGTCGAAGAGGCCCGGCGGATGATCGAGATCGAGGGCGCGCACGTGATCGTCGGCGCGCACTCCAGCACCAACTCGTTGGCCGTTGCCGAGAGCATCACCGGTCCCGCTGGCATTCCGCAGATCTCGCCCGCGTCGTCTTCGCCACAGCTTGCGGTCGCGGCCGACAACGACTTCCTCTTCCGCGCCACGCTCAACGACAAAGTCCAGGGTCCGGCCCTGGCGCAACTGGTCAGCGAGCAGGGCTACACCAACGTCGGCGTGATCTATCGCGACGACGCGTGGGGACAGGGCATCGCCGACTCGTTCGCCGAAGCCTTTGTCGAGACCTGGGCCGGGCAGGTCGTGATGGTCGCAGTCGCCCCACAGCAAACGACGTACCTCAGTGAGATCCAGCGGTCGCTGCGGAATGAGCCCGAGGCGTTGGTCATGCTGGCCTACGTTCCCGAGGGCACGATCATCTTGCGGGAGTCGATCGAGAACGGCCTACACGACCGCTTCGTCTTCGGACCAACAAGCCGCAACTTCGACCTCATCGACGCTATCGGCGCGGAACACCTGGCCGACATGCCGGGCACCGCGCCCGGTACTGCGCCCGGCACCGAGTCGGCCCTGCTCTGGGAGTCAGCGTTCATCGACGAGTATGAGCGGCAGTACGCCTATCCGTACACCAAGCAGGCGTACGACGCGGCGGTCGCCTTTGCGCTCGCCGCCGAGGCCGCCGGGTCCACGGACGGCGCGGCAATCCGCGATCAGCTCCGCCGGATCGGCGGCGCGCCGGGCCAGGTGGTCCTGGCCGACGTCGGCAGCATCCGCCTGGGCCTCGAAGCGGCCCGCAACGGCGAGGACATCGACTACGAGGGCGCTGCCCAATCGCTCGAGTGGGACGAGAACGGAGACCTCGCCCGAGGCTTCGTGGGCATCTGGCGCTTCACCGCCCAGGGCGGCTTTGAAGACACCGGCGTCATCCCGTACGGCGAATAGCCGACTCGAGTTAACGAGACATCACCCGCCGCGCCCGCGTCAGGATCGATTCCCGGTCGTCGTCGGACCGATCGTCCGGGCCCTCCGAGACGAAGCGGCTGACGCGGTCCCGCTCGGCCAGCAGACCCTGCGGCCGCCAGAGCAGGAAGACGACGATCAGCACGCCGATCAGCAGTTGACGGACCTGGAACACCCGGCTGCCGAGCCAGTCGGGCAGGCTCTCCTGGATCAGCGGCGTCCCAAACCAGAAGAAGCCGACCACCAGCGCGCCGAGCACGACGCCGCGGTGATTGCCGCTGCCGCCGACGATCAACATGGTCCAGACGAAGAAGGTGCCCAACAGATCGGAGAATGTGAGCGGCGAGATTGTCCCGCTGCGGTGCGCGTAGATCGCGCCGCCGAGTCCCATCAACATAGCGCCGAGGACGAAGGCGACCATGCGGAATCGCACCGTGTTCTTGCCAGACGCCCTGGCCGTGTCCTCGTTGTCGCGGATCGCGCGCAGGGCACGGCCCCACGGCGACGCGGTTGCGCGTGAGACCAGCAAGTAGACGACTATCAGCACGGCCAGCGCGATGGCAAGTTCCACCCAGCGGTAGCCGCCGCCGCTGACCTCGTCCTGCAGCAGTCCGTCGATCCCGTTGAGCCCGCGGCTGCGGTTGACCAGACCCTCGACCGAGTTGGCGATGCTGCGCAGGATGGCGGCAACTCCAATGGTCGCAATCGCCAGAAAGTCGTCGCGCAGCCGCAGCGTGGGAATGCCCAGGAGTAGGGCCAGCACCGCGCCCGCCACGGCGGCGAAGATCCAGCCGACGGGAATCGGCAATCCCCAGCCCGCGACGTACGCTTCCAGCCCCTCCGGCGCGGGAAGCGTGAGCACCGCCGAGACATATGCGCCGACCATGAAGAAGGCAGCGACGCCGAAGTTGAGGATGCCAACGCTCCACTGCACGTTGAGCGCCAGCGCGAGAATCGCAAAGATCGCCACCGTGGTCAGGAAGCCCACCGTCCAGTTGACGGCGCCGTCGAACGTGACCAGGGTGACGATCAGATGTTCCATCTCAACGCGCCTGCCCGAAGAGTCCGCGGGGCCGCAACAACAGCACCACAATCACGATCACAAAGGGGATGCCCGGTTTGAGGCCGGTGTTGATCCACTGCGTCGAGACCTCCTGGGCGATCCCGACCAGCAGGCCGCCGAAGAGCGCGCCCCAGGGATTGCCAATCCCGCCCAGGATCACGGCGGCGAAGAGCGGCAGCAGCAGGCGGAACCCGGCGTCGAAGCGGACCTCGGCCTGCAGCCCGAGCATGACCCCGGCGAGCGCCGCCAGCATCCCGCCCACGATCCAGGTGCCGTAGCGGATCCGACCCGTGTCGATTCCCGAGGCCTCGGCCAATCCGGGATTGTCGGCGGTCGCGCGCATCGCCTTGCCGAAGCGGGTGCGATAGAGCAGCCAATAGAGCAGCACGGCGGCGAGAATCGTGACGCCGACGATGAAGAACTGGTCCGGCTTGACCTTGATTCCGCCGAGAATCTCGGTGGCCGGATGGATTCCCGGGGTGTAGCGAAAGTTGGACGGTCCCCAGATCAGTTGGATGATCGCGCGCAGGCCGATCGAGATGCCCAAGGAGGCGATGGCGAAGACGAAGAACGTGCCGCCTGCCGCGCGCAAGCGGCGGAAGACGAGCCGTTCAAGCACGAGCGAGAGTGCGGCCACGCCAAGCATCGCAACCAGGATGCCGACGACCAGCCCCCAGCCGAACGACAGAGAGCCGAACTGTCCGCCGGCGAATCCGAGGTTCGCGCCCTCGGACGAGACGACGAAGAAGGCCAGGAACATCCCCCAGCCCATCTTGTCGCCGTGGGCGAAATCGCCGACGCCGAGCACGCCGTAGACCAGGGTCAGACCCATTGCGCCGAGGGCGATGATCGAACCGACGATGATGCCGACCGTGACGAGTTGCGCGATGTCTATTGCCGGCTCCCCTCCTCCAGGGTGAACCCTTCGCCCTCGTCCTGGCCGAGAAACGCGCGGCCGACCTGGGGGCTGGTCAGCATCTCCCGACCGGATCCTTCAATCGCCTTTTCGCCGTCAACCATGACGAGTCCGCTATCCGACCAGACCAGCGCTTCGGTCGCATTCTCTTCGACCATCAGGATGCCGACGCCGGTC
>JAPPBK010000174.1 GCA_026705105.1 Chloroflexota bacterium
AGCAACGGTTTCGTAAACCGTAGGCCGAGGGTTCGAATCCCCCCGCCGGCTCCAGCATGCCAGTCCCGGCCCACGCGCAGGGACCCGCTCGGCTGCTGCGCCCCAGGCGGGCCTATGCTCCCGGCTGCCCCGGCAACGGCTCCGACATCTGCTCAACGTCTGTTCCGCCGCCCTGACCCTGGAGATGCGATATCGGCACCGCCGGCATCGTCGTGATCTCACCCCTGATCTTCGCCGAGAACGCGATCGACCACCTCGCCGCCGCGTCGTTGTCCGGCGCGTCAATGATTGCCGTGAAGTCGTACGGACCCAGTACGGCGTAGATGCCGAGCGCGCTGACGCCGGGGATCGAGACGCTGCGTTCGGCCTCCAACGGCGCCTGCGGATTCTCCGCCGTGGCGTCGATCCCCTCCGGCCAGAGACGAACCAGCAAGATGTACTGCATGACGGTTCACCGGTCCCTTCTTGTCCCCAAGTCGTGGCCGCCGAGCGTTGCTGAGGTCAGTATCGCGCCTCTCCCTACGGGTCGCGAGCAGGGCACGTGGGATACACTCCTATCACAATCCCCAGACACCAAGCAGGAGCCGAACCGCTGCTGGATTGTCGCTCGATTGTGTCCAGAAAGCGACGGGAGCCGAGATGAAGGTATTGATGCTGACCGAACGTCTGCGCCGCGGCGGACTCTGGGTGTTCGCGCTCATCGTCGCCTGCGCCCTGACTCTCAGCGCCTGCGATCTGGTCGGCACCGACGACGAAGACGAGCAGGATCAGCAACAACAGGCGGCCGAGCAGCAGGCGCAGCAAGCGCAGGAGGAAGAGCCGGCGCCGGCAGCCCCGGCCGCGCGAACGGCTCCGCCGCCGGCGGAGCCTGCCGGACCGCCGCCGCCACCTGTCGCGCGCGGCGGCGGCGACGGCGAACTGGCCTACAGCATCCTCTTCCCCAGCGTCGCTCGCGTCAGCGTCGGCAGCGCCTCGGCCACAGGACTGGTGATCAGCGAGGGCCTGGTGGTCGTGGACGCAGCCGCCCTCGGCGGGGCGACGACCGCCGACGTGTCGCTCTCCAACGGCGAGGTCCTGAGCGGACTCCAGGTCCTCGGTCAGGACGACCTGACCGGCATCGCCTATCTCGGTCCGGTTGACTCGTCGACGATTCGACTTTTGCCCGCCGCGCGCCTGGGTGACGGCGAAAGCCTGCGCCCGGGTTCCTCGGTCTACGCCGTCGGCTACGCCAGCGGTGATGCCGCCGATGCGTTGCCGTCGGTGTTCTCCGGCATCCTCAGCGGGGTTCGCGAGTGGACGCCCGGTCAGCGCAGCTTGCTGCGCACTGATATCTCGCTGCCTCAGGAGTCCGAAGGCATGGTCCTGGTCGACGCGTCAGGCACGGTCATCGGGGTCGCGCCGGCATCGATCGCCGGCCTGGGCATGTACGTTTCGACCGGCGACCTTGCGCGCAGCCTGAGAAGCGAGCAAATGGAGGCCGGCGCCGCCGCGGAGCCGACGGTCGTCACCTCGACCGAGCACACGTTGACCGTTGGCGAAAGCCAGCCATCGGCGTCGCTGTTCCTCTCCGACGATCAGATCGAAGCGCGAGTGCTGCTCACCGTGCGCACCGAAACAGCGGGCTCGATGCAGCTGGTCGATGGAGGCGGTGAGCTGCAACAGGAAGCCAGCCTGGTCAGCGGATCCACCATCGTCGCCCTGGCCACCGAGTCGTACGGGCCGTACGAAATCGTCATCTCACCTGGGAGCCCGAGCGCAATGCAGGAGGGTGACGATGAGGCGTCGGAGGCGATGTCCGAGCCAGTCACCTACAGAGTCAGTTCCAGCGTTCCGCTGACGTCGGTGGTCGAAGCCGAGGCGGAGAGCCTGGCATCGCTGACCATTGACGAGCCGTTCATCGGTCGGATCGATATCGCCGGCGACGTGGACACGTTTGAACTGCAGGTGTTCGCCGGCGGCGTGTATGAGGCGACCGTACAGAGCCTGCTGCTCGACTCCTTCCTGGTGATTGAAGGAGCGGGCGTCGCAGCGGTCGACGACGACAGCGGCGGCGGTCTCTTCAACCTGGACTCCGCGCTGACCATCGAACCCACCGTGGACGGCGTCATCCGGCTGACTGTGACAGAGCTATCCAATGCGAGAAGCGGCTCGTATCTGCTGACCGTGTCGCAGATCAGTGGGCCGACGGCGGCCGAAGCCGAGTCGGAGGAGGCAATGGCCGAAGAGAGTGGCGCGATGATGATGGCGGCAATGCTGCCCGCGCCCGCTCCTCCGCCCACGATCTCCTTACGCGGCATCGGCAACGACAGCGGTCTGCAGGCCACGTTGATCGGACTCGGTTCACAGTCGGTCGGCAACGGACTGTTGGTTGACGATGCCGACGGCGCGTTTGAGATCATCGTCTCGGTGATCGGCGGCGACGGTTCGTTGGGCCGCCTGACCGTGACCAATGCGCAAGGCGCGGTCGTCGTCGAGGGTCGCGTGCTCGTCTCCTGTCCCTCCGGCGATCAATGCCTCGCCCAGGCCATTTTCGTCGGCAACGAATCGGCGGGTGGACCCTGGATCGTCGAACTCAGCGCCGACGAGCCGGGTATCAGCGAATGGCAGATTGAGGTCGAGCGCCACGAGTAGGATTGCGGGACGTCGGGCCCCCTTCACCCGCTACGCGGGAGCTTCCCCCAGAGGGGGGAAGCGGAGGATGCGTGGCTAGTGCATCGCCGACTTCTGCGGTCGGGCCAGGACCATGTGCAGCGCCACGCCGAGCAAGCGGCGGACCCGGGTCCGCACCGGGATCGGCGGATCAATCGTCAACCCGGGCAGCAGGTTGTCGAGCCAGCGCGGCAAGTACCAGTTTGCCGGACCCGCAATCTGCATGAATGCCGGGACCAGCACCAGTCGAACGAGCGTGGCGTCGATAAAGATGGCGAACGCCATGCCCATCCCGAACTCCTTCACCGCCCGCTCGTCGCCAAAGAAGGCGAAACTGCCGAACACCGCGATCAGGATCGCCGCGGCCGCCGTGATCACCCGCGCCGACGCGCCGATTCCGAACGCGACCGACTCCCCCGAGTCGCCCGTTTCGAGCCAGTGTTCGCGAATCCTGGAGAGCAGGAACACTTCGTAGTCCATTGAGAGGCCGAACAGGATCGCGAACATGAACATGGGCAGGAACGACTCGATTGGGCCAGTGCGATCGAGGCCGATCAACGAGAGTCCCCAGCCCCACTGGAAGATGGCGACGATGAAGCCGATCGACGCGCCGATCGCCAGCATGTTCATCACGGCTGCCTTGAGCGGCACCAGTATCGAGCGGAATGCCATCATCAGCAGCAGGATCGACACGCCAATCACAATGGCGAAGAAGTAGGGCAGACGCGAGATCAGCTTCGCTGTCACATCCTCGAAGGCAGCGGTCGATCCCGCGATCAGCACGCGGGTCTCGGAAGCTGCCGACTGCAGCGACAGGGGCACGGCGTCGGCGCGCAGGCGGTTGACGAGCTGACGTGTCTTCGCGTCTTGCGGCGCGGTGGTGGGAATCACGCCGATCAGCGCCGTCTCGCCGTTCGGTGATCGCGTCGGCGGCAATACGGCCGCAACGCCATCGACTGCGCCCAGCGCCCGCGACACTGCCTGCAGTTCAGCGTCGTCGAGCGCTCCAGCGGGATTGTCGACGACGGCGAACAACGCGCCGTTGACGCCGGGACCGAAGCCGTTGGCGACCAGGTCGTAGGCACGCCGCGACGTGTAGCTGGGTGGCCGATTGCCGTCGTCCGAGACCCCGAGTTCGATGTCGAGGGCTGGGATTGTCAGCGCAATCAGCACGGAGGAACCGAGCACGAGGAAGAGCCAGGGGCGACGCTCGATGCGGCGTGAGAAGCGGTACCAGCGGCCATGCTCGCCGCCGGCCGTGTAGCGCAGGCGGGGGATCGAGAACCGGTCGATGCGGCGGCCGATCAGTACCAACATCGCCGGCAGCAGCGAGATCGCGACCAACATCTCGAGCAGCACGACCAACGCGGCCGCCAGTCCCAGATTGGCGATCAGCGGTATGCCGATCGCGAACAGGCCGATCAGCGCGACGACGACGATCGAGCCGGCGAATGCGACCGCCCGTCCGGCCGTGGTTACCGCCACCCGGGCGGCCTCCGGGGGCTCGATGCCGGAGGCGAGCTGTTCGCGGTGGCGCGCAATCACAAATAGGGCGTAGTCGATCCCCACGCCGATGCCCAGCATCGCGCCGAACGTCGGCGCCACCGTGGAGATGTCCAGGTGCGCGGCGGCAAGCAGGATGCCCACCGTGCCCAACGCCAGTCCGACCAGAGCCGAGACGATCGGCATCCCCGCGGCGAACACGGAACCGAAGCCGATGATCAGGATCAACAGCGCGGCCAGCAGGCCGACCAGTTCCGCCGATCCCGGCGGCTCCGTCTCGTACTCGCGCACCGGTTCGCCGCCGAACTCCACTTGCAACTGATCGGTGCGGTAGGTCTCGCCCAGTTCAACCACCGCGCCGATCTGCTCGGGCTCAAGCAGATTGGCGAGTTCGGTGAACCCGACGCGCACGATGGCAGTCCGCCCGTCAGGCGAGACGTTGCCGGGCCGATCGCTGGGCAGGTCGACCAGGGCGACCTTGTCGAGCTGACGGGCCTGCGCGGCGAAGCTCGACATCGCATTCTGCACTGACGACTCAGCGATGGCGCCGTCTGCGGTGTGGAATACGGCGAGCAGTTCAGATCCGGAGCGGGCCGGGAAGCGCTCGGTGAGCAAGTCGAACGCGTCCTGCGATTCGGTGCCCGGGACGGTGAACGAGTCGGTCAGCGACCCGCCCCAGGCACGGACCGCGACGACCCCGACGACGACCACCACCAGCCACATCAGGATTACGCGCCAGGGATGCTCGGAGACAAACGCCGACCAGCGTTCCATCCAGCAGACTCCCGATCTCTGTGCTTGCCGCTGGCAAGCGCATCTGGGAAGCCACCTCGGAGGTGAGTCGGCGCCTAGGAGAGAATCGAATCAATGGAAGCGGGGCCGGCGCCCAACAGAATCAAGCCTATACACGCAAAGACCATCAGTACATCAAGCTCGTAACCCTGTTTGTCGGACGATCCCTGGAACGGCAGACCCTCTTTGAACTTGTTGACGTAGGTCGCCACCATCATGTTGAGCGCGAGCGGGATCGCGACCCAGGGCACCAACAATCCCGCGAGCAGCAGGATGCCGCCGACCAGTTCGATCGACGCCACGCCCGGTCCGGCCAGACGGGGAAACGGCACGCCGAGCGACTCCAGCCATCCAGAGAACCCACCGATCCCGCGTCGAAACTTTCCCAGTCCCGCGTCGATGAAGATGACGCCGAGCACGATCCGCAACGGAATCGGCGCCCACTCCACCAGTTCGCTGCCGAACGGAGCGGCCAACCAGTCGCCGACATCCATGCGTCACTCCGTACTCAGCGAGTTCGCGACTCTGATTTAGGCTGGATTCTACTAGAGTCAACTTCCGTGCTCAGCGGCAAGATGGAGGAGCGCAGCGATGGGCAAGTTTGCAGACGCGATCCGGGATCGGCGCAAGGGCGGTCAGCGGCGGCTCGGGTTCGGCGCCTCGGTGGAACAGCGCCAGCCATCGATGTTGGTCGGTGCGGTCGGCGCCGTCGACTGCGCCGACTTCTGCCTGGCGACCGATGACGAGTCGATGTCGCAGATCGCGTCGTCCGAGGCTGCATTGTGGGGCGCCCGGGTCGAACCGCTGACCGCTGACGGGGTCGCCAGGGCGAAGGAGCAGGGTGCATCGTTCGTGGCGTTCACGATCGACGAAGCCAGGGCTGACGCCCTGTTGGACGAAGACCTCGATTACGTCGTGCGCCTGACGGAGCTGCGCATTGAGGAATCAGACGCGCGCGCACTGGCCAGCCTGCGCCCGGCGGAAGTCGCCGCCCCTGTCGAGTTTCCCGTCAGCGTGGAGACGGTTCTGCAACTGCGCCGGCTGGCACTGTTGATCGCCGCGCCGATTGGAGTCCGCTGTCCGTCGGATGTCTCGGACGGCGACCTGCAGGCGCTTCGCGACTCCGGCGTCGCCGTGGTGGCGCTCGGCCCCGACGCGACCGCCGACGAGATCTCCTCACTCAAGGAACGAATCGCCGACCTGCCCGAACGCAACACGCGCGGCGACAGCGACACGCAACCCTTGATTCCGACGCTGCGTGCAGGCGGCGACGCCGCAACCGACGACGACTAGCCCCTTCGCGACTCGTCAGTCGCGGAAGACCGAGCGGTTCGTCGGCTCCAGCGAGCTGCGTGAGTTGCCCGTCGCCATGCGCAGGAAGTAGACGAGCGCGCCGGCGACGGCGATGCCGAGCAGGATCGCAATCGTCCAGAGCACCAACGCCTGGCTCGACTTCTCCGCCGCGGCCTCGATCGATTCGCCACCGTCGGGCGCGACACTGTGGTCGACCGAGAAGCGGTAGGACGAACTCACCTCGAGGTATTGGTCGCCGTCGACCAGCAACACGTCATAGGACACCTCAAGCTGGCCGTCCCCCTTGACCGAAATCGGGACAACCAGGGTGTGCAGGCTGTATCCGGAGATGTTGGCCTGTCCCTTGTCTGCTCGGTAGCCGTCGGCGTCCATGACTTCAACGCGATGCTGGCCGGCGATCTGGGCCAACGGCCGATCGAAGGTGAGCAACAACTGGTGCGGCGCCTCGGCGACGGTGGCGCCGCTCGGCGGTTCCTCGTCGATCAGATAGTCGCTCGCCCCGCCGGGGCTGAACGGCAGCATCGCCAGGGCGAACGCGGCGACGCCAATCAATGCAACCAGCGGGCGGAAGGAAACGAGGGGGCGGAAGGTCATCGGCATATCTCCGCTCTTGATCCTAGAAAGGGTTGGAGTTGTCGACAAGGGACCTCCCGAAAGACGTTCAGGCGTCGCGTTCAACCGCAACGCGCGGTACCCGCGCCGCGATGCCGGTGAAGATCTCGTAGGGAATCGTCTCCAGCTGTCGAGCCAGCTCCCAGGCCAGGATCGACTCGTCGCCGTCGTTCCCGATCAGCGTAACCACGTCCCCAGGCCCGGCTTCGGCAATCTCGGTCAGGTCCACCATGGTGCTGTCCATGCAGATCGCGCCGCGAATCGGCGCGCGCCGACCGCGAACCAGGACGCTCCCGCCCGGTGAGAGCGCGCGCCGCAACCCGTCCGCGTAGCCGACCCCGAGTACGCCGATGCGCGAATCCCGCGGCGCCGTCCAGAGCCCGCCGTACGAGACCGTCTCGCCCCGAGCCACATCCCGCAGGGCGAGCAGCATCGAGCGCCAGGAGAGCACCGGACGCAGCGCGCCGGCTCCGGTGTCGCCTGCCTCCGGAGCGGGGTCGACGCCGTACAGCGCAATGCCCGCGCGGATGAAGTCGAACCGGCCCTCGGCGAACAGGAACGCCGCCGCCGATGCCGACGCGTGGCGCTGAGGCGCACCCGTCTCGTCGGCGATCCGAGCGAACTGTCGAAGGGCCAGGAGCGTGGCTTCAGGATCGGGATTCGTGGCATCGGGGACGTGCGTGAAGACCCCCTCCAGATCGAGCCCTTCCCGCGCACGTATGGCCTCCGCCAGCGCCTGGACCTCCTCGGCCGGCCGCCCGTATCGCTGCATGCCGCTGTCCATGTTTATGTGAACCGGGACGCGATTGCCGTGCTCCACCGCCGCGATGCTCAGGCGTTCCGCGGTTTCCGGCGTGTCGACGACCACGGCGATCCTCAGCGCCGCGGCCCGCGCCATGTCGCCCGGCAGCAGCGGTCCCAGGGACAGAATCGGCGCGTCGATACCGGCTTGCCGCAACACCTCCGCCTCCGCCACCGTGAACACGCAGAGCAAGGCCGCTCCGGCCTCCAGTGCGGCCCGTGATACGTTCACCGCTCCGTGGCCGTAGGCGTCGGCCTTGACTACCGCTGCGACCGCCGCCGGCTCGACCATGCTGGCCAGCAGTGAGACGTTATGTCGAACGGCGGAGAGATCGATCTCGGCCCAACTCGTGGCTGAAACGGCCGCAGTCGAGGGGATCGAGATCTGGGTCATGGCGCTAGAGTGAAACTGGGCAAGGGTTGGGAAGATCCTGAGATCGTTGTGATACTACCGGTCCTGGCTGTGACTGCCCGAGTGCGCCGCGTCCGCTGTCGGCTCATCTGGTCGGTCGGCCTTGCGCTCGCCTGCCTCGCCGCGCTCGGGGTGATTGCCTGCGGCGGAGACGAGACGGCGCAGCAGGAGGCTGCAGCGCCGCAACCCCCGACCGCGTCGCGCGAGCAGGCGTCGCCCCCGCCGGAGCGTCAGGAACCGGAGACACCGCAGCAGGAATCGAGTCCGCAGCGCACACACGGCGATCCGGTCCAGCTTCTGATCGCCGAGGCCGCCGCGCTGGAACGCAACGGCTACTGGGAACAGGCGCTTAGCGTCCGCGACTCGGCCATCCGCTCCGGCGAGACGTTGGGGAACGACGCGTCGGCTTCGCTGCTGCTGGATCAGGCGCGCCTGCTGCTCCGACTGGATCGCGCCGAGGAATCCCAGACAACTCTTGATGGGATCGACGATCGCGGCCTGCAGCCAGGGTCCGAGCGTCGAGCGCTCCTGCTCGCTGCTCAGGCCGCGCTGATGCTCGAACAGACCGACGCGGCGATTGAGGCCATGAGCCAGTATGTCAACTCGGACAGTCCCGCCTGGGCCGTCGTTTCACTCGAGGCAGCGCGCGCGCTGCAACGCGCCGGACGAGGCGAGGATGCGATCGCCTGGGCCGAGCGAGCGTTGGACGGGACGCTGCCGTTCCAGGACCGCCTACGGGCGATTCACCTGGCGGCGACCGAACTGGATATCGCCGGCGAGGCCGAGCGGGCCCTGGCGCACTACGAAGACCTGCGCCGCCTCTCCCCCTGGCGCGACGACCAGGCGGCTGCCTTGAGCCGGATTGGCAGCCTGCAAGCGCAACTCGGGAACTCCGACGAGGCCGCGTCCGCATGGCGCACGTTGATCGACGATTACCACGACTACTCGGAGAGCAGCGACGCGCTGAGCTCGCTGCTGGAGGCCGGCGCGCCCGCCAGCCAGGTGACGATCGGCCGGATTCGCTTCCGTGAAGAACGATACGTCGACGCGCGCAACGCCATGCTCAATGTCCTCGGCAGCTCGGACCTGCGGTCGGAACGCGTGATCGGTGAGTTCACCATCGCCGCGATTCACGAGGCCAACGGCGTGCTGGACAGCGCTGCCCTCGGTTATGTCGCGGTCATCGGGCGAGACGCCGCGGATCCGCTGGCGGCCGAGTCGATGATGCGGCTGGCCGACTTCTCTGTCGCCGATGGTGATCTTGCGGCCGCCGAGGAGTACTGGCGGCGCGTCGTCTTCGAGCATCCCGGCCACCGGCGCGCGCCCGAGGCGGCGAGGCGTTGGGCGATGCTCGCCGCCAGCCGGCAACAGTGGTCGGAGGCTGCCCAGCGCTTCCGCGACGCCGCCAACATCGGGGCCGATCATTGGCCCGAGTCGAGCCGCGCGGAGTTGCGCTACTGGTCGGCGCTGATGCACCAGCGGGCGGGAGACGACGAGGCCGCCGCCGACCTGGCGGCAATGGTGGTCGAGGACCATCCCGGCGGTTACTTCGCCTTGCGAGCCGCCGAGCTGCTGGATCAACCCGCGCCACGCCCGCTCGACATCTCCATTGCCGACTGGCTGACTCGGCTGACCGGCGAGAAGGAGTTCCCGGTCTTCGATCTGGAGTCGGAACCGACCTGGCAGGCGGCGAGCGACCTCCGGCTGGGGGGATTCGACGATGCCGCCGACCGGATGCTGTTGGCCTGGCTCGATGAACTGGCCTCGGATCCCTGGGCGCTCGTCGAAGCCTCGCGGTTCCTCGACGCCCGCAGCGAGGTCTCCGCCTCGGCCCGCGCGGCGGAGCGCGTGCTCGATCTGTTTGAACTCGAGTGGACGGAGGCTCCGGTCGAGTTGCTGCGCCTCGCGTATCCGCAGCCCTGGTTCGAGGTGATGGCGCTGCATGCGGCGGCGGAGCGACTCGATCCGCTGCTGCTCTGGTCGCTGATCCGGCAAGAAAGCTTCTACGACGCCGACGCAGCCGGCTTCGCCGGCGAGATCGGCTTGACCCAGGTGATTCCGCTGACCGGATCGGACATCGCGGCGGGACTGGGGGTTGCCTACCAGCACGAGGACCTGGCCAGGCCGGAGCTCGGCATCCGCTTTGGCGCGTGGTACCTCGCGCGCCAGTTGGAGGGCTTCTCGAACGAACCGCTGTTCGCACTCGCGGCCTACAACGCCGGACCGGGCAACGCGGCCCGCTGGGAAACCGAGGCGCTGCTGCCCGGCCCGGAGGCGTTTCTGATTGCGATGGACTTCAACTCCACCAGAACGTATGTGCAGCGTGTGCTTGAAGCATGGAACGTCTATCAGGCGCTTGCCGAGTCGGACGAATAGGAAGGCGCCGCGGCCAGGATCGCCCGCGCTGCGCAGCGCAGGCAACGCTCTGGCCGGACAGCGCTGGCCTATACTGGATGGCACTTGTCCTATCGCTCTTCGACCCCGGCGGTGTGTCCGGTGATGTGTTGAGGGAACCGATGCCGAAACGCACGTATCAACCGAAACGAATTCCGCGCAAGCGGGAGCATGGATTCCTGAAGCGAATGTCAAGCCGTGG
>JAPPBK010000083.1 GCA_026705105.1 Chloroflexota bacterium
CCAGCTCCACTCCTGCAGCAGGTCGTCGTCGAAGGAGAAGCAGTACACGTAGCTCTCCGAGTCGCAGCGCGCGCCGGGATAGCGGTTCCAGTACCAGGTCCCGCCTACGCCGTCGCCGCGCTCGTAGACCTGGGCGGTCATGCCCAGGTCGTCGCGCAGCTTCTTGTACATGTAGAGACCGGCGAATCCGGCTCCGATCACAACGGCATCGACGTGCTTGGTTTCAGCGGACTGGGTCATCGTCAATCTTCTCTCCGCCTCTGACTTGCTCTTGTCCGAGGCACTCAACTTAGTTCGGCGCTGCGAAACGCCCGATCAGCGCGAGTCTACTACTTCGCGGCCGCGAGCTGCTTGACCACGACGGCGCGAATCGCCTTGACCACGTGCTGGAAGCCGCGCTCGCTGCCGGGCAGCATCAGCAGGGTGAAGAACGCGTGCATCTGGCCTTTGTGCCGCTGGAAGTTGACCGGCACGCCGGCCTCCTCCAGGCGCCGCGCGTACTCCTCGCCCTCGTCGCGCAGGACATCGTGCTCGGCGGTCAAGACCACGGCGGGCGGCAGGCCGGTGAGATCATCGGCCTGCAGCGGCGACGCGTCCGGTTCCGTGCGCTGCGCCGGGTCCGGCACGTAGTGATCCCAGAACCAGATCATCGCGTCGCGGGTAAGCAGCAGTTCGTTCTCAGGATCGACGTACGAGGGACGGTCGAAGTCGGCGTCGGTGACCGGATAGATCAGAACTTGCAGCGCAATCTCCGGTCCGCCGCGGTCCCGGGCGCGTCGAGCGACGACGGCCGAGAGATTGCCGCCCGCGCTGTCGCCGGCGACGAAGACGGGAACGTCGGCGCCGGCAATCTCCTGGAGGTGCGCGGCCGTCCACTCGAGCGCGGCGTAGCAGTCGTCGGCCGCGGTCGGGTAGCGATGCTCGGGAGCGAGTCGGTACTCGACGTTGACGACCGCGCACGACGTGCGTTCCGCGAGCTTGCGGGCCATCGTGTCCGTCTCGTCGATCGAGCCGATCACCCAGCCGCCGCCGTGGAAGTAGACGATCACGCCGGGCGGACTGTCATTCGGAACCAGGACGCGGAGGCTGCAGGAGCCGTCGTCCACGTCGATGGTGTGTTCCTCGACGCGCGCCATGGGCGGCGCCGGGCCGGCCATCTCGGCGAGCGCGCCGCCGAATCCGCGCGCCTCCTCGGGCGACATCTCGTGCAGCGGCTTGGCGTCGGGATCCGCGCCCTCGGCCATCATCTGGATGAACATCGTCGTCTGTGGGTCGAGTGCCATGCGCTGCTCCTTGGTCCGGTCAATCCTGTCGAGCAGGTCGGTTCAGACTGCGCCGAAGCGCGCTGTTCAGTGCTCCTGCAACATGCGACCTGACTTGGTCTCACACGAAAGTCTAAACAGTCGAGCCGTCAGTCAGTCGTGCCAACTGGAGACCTGCGCCACTGAATACGATTGTTTCAGCACGCAGTTCACTGACGAATCGAGGAAGGCGGGACTCGACCATGCTTCACAAGGAAGACGTGTACGCGCAGCGCCGGTTCGTGATGCCCATGGTTGCGATTGTCACTGCGCTCGCAGTTGGCGGCGTATGGCTCCTGCTGGGAGCTGATCAGGTCGGGGACGGGATTGGCTTGGTCGTCTCGGGAGCACTGCTGGGCACGGTGTTGCGGTTGTTCGCAGTCCTACATGTCAGGGTTGAGGGCGACAGACTGCGAGCCCGATTCGGGCCCTGGGGGCTCAATCTCAAGACCTGGGAGATCGACGGCGCTCGGGCAGAGGAGTATCGCTGGGGTTCCTACGGCGGATGGGGCCCGCGAGCAGGATTGGATGGAGGCCGCAAGGGCCGCGCCATGTCGGTGCCGTTTCTGCGCAGCGGAGTAATCGTCGAAACGAAGCAGGGCAAGCGCCACTACATCAACAGCCGCCGCCCTGACGAACTGGCGGCGGTGGTCAACCAGATTTCTAAGGGTGGCTCCTGACCCGAGTGACTTGGGCGTCGATGCTTCTACGCGTGCAGCGCTTCGCCGCGATGCAAGCGGGCTGCGGTCTCGTAGGTCTGACCCATCGAGCGCACCGTCGGCGCGTGCGCGGTGAGGAAGCGGCTTGCGCCGATCAGCACATCGTCCGCCTCGGGACGGCCCTCGAAGCGCTCGACCAGCCGCAGCGCCGCGTCGTAAATCTGGAACGAGTGGAAGCCGGCGTCCTCGCGCAGCAGTGCGGCGCCGAGCGTGCGCACGACCTCGCCCTGCCGGCCTCCGGCGAGCAGGTCGGCGACGCTCTGGGCCGTCTCGTCGACCTGTTGCTGCCGGTCGAAGTGTCCGAGCAGGTCGCCGGTCGACGTCGAGCCCCCGTTCGGCTCGGGCCTCGGCTGGCGCGGCATGTTGAGGAACCGTTCCAGGTAGACCGAGGCGGCGCCGTCGAGAATGCCGCGGGCCAACTCTCGCGAGGGTGCACGCTGCATCGCCCGGTCCACCGCGTTCGTGTACGTGAACGTGTGGTGGACCGTGTTCCAGTCGCCGAACTCGTTGGAGATATGGAAGTGCATTGGACGCCGCGCAGCCGCGTAGGCCACGGTCGCGCTCAACTCCCTCAGCGGAGCGCCCGAGCGGGCCGCGTCGACGATCCTGCGCAACGACCGATCCGGGGGATCGTCGAGGATCGACTCCGCTACCGGCCGGTGCTCGTCCCAGGACTCGTTGCGCTCGCCGCCGATGGCCAACGCTTCGTCCAGTGCGTCGCCGGCCTCATCAAGCAGCTTCGGCAGGTCGACCGGATGCTGCCAGGATGAGGTCTCTTCCATCCGTTCGGCGCCGGTGATTGTCGGGATGACGGAACTGAGCACGTCGGGCGCATTGTCCCAGCCAATCACGTCGAGCAGCTCGCAGGCCTTGTTGGCGAAGTCGAGCGTGTGCCCGACATCCATGAAGGTGTGATCCGTCGACGCGGCGAACAGCAGGTCGGCGAGTTGCGCCTCGTCCAGTCCGGCGACCGCGGCCGTACGCAGGCAGCGCTCGGCGGCGTTCGGCGATCGGACTTCCGCGAAGCGCCGGAACCAGGTGCGGAACTGTTCGGGACGGTCCTCGTCGGTGTCGAGCGGACCGATGTCGAAGTCGGGCGGTTGGCCCTGCGTGTTGCGAGCCACGTGAACGACACCGTGATACAACGCACGCGCCCGATCTTCCGGGTCGAGATGGGGTTGTACGTTGGCCATCGCAGTCAAGATCGAGAGTCCGCTCGACCAGCCGGCGGCGCGGTTCTTGACGCCGAAGCGCGCCGCCTCTGCCAGCACCAGTTCCTCTCGTCCCGCTTCGCAAAGACCAATCACCGACTTGGCGATCACCAGCGAGAGATTCTGCTCCAGACCTTCCGAGAGTTTGCGCGTGTGGTGCGCGATCGCTTCCTCTTCCTGCGGCTCAGGGTCGAGCCAGACGACGCCGTCGCGCACTTCCGCCTGGAAGGCGGCGACGTCGTCGGCGAAGAGGTCAAACGCGCATCCGCCGGCCAGGTCGAACTTGGCATGGTGCCAGTGACAGGTCAGGATGCCATCGGCGACGGTCCCCTGGCTGAGCGGGAAGCCCATGTGTGGACAGCGGTTGTCCACGGCGAAGACCCGATCGCGATGCCAGAAGACAGCCACGGTGCGCTGGCCAGTCGAAACCACGCGCACACCTTCGCGCTGGAGCTCATCAAGTGAGCAGACTTGTATGTTGGCGTTCATGGTCCGCCTCCTGCCGTCGAGTCCGTTTGGGCCAAGGCTAGTGTTGAAAGAACGCCGACGTTGAGCCTGCGACAGGCGTCATCCTCAGGGAACCGCGGAGCGCGACCTGGTTGCCGCCCCAGCGTGCATACGACTCTCTTCTAGAATCCCAGCAAGCGCACCGACGCAAAGGAGGGCGGATTCGCCATGCCCAACGACACGCCCGTGATTGATTGCCAGGTGCATGCCTACAACCGCAACGACGAATCGAACTACCGCGCCGTGCTGGCCGGGCCGGCGACGGTCACCGGCGACGAGATGGTCGCGGCGATGGACGCCGTCGGCGTCGACGGCGCGCTGCTGATCTCGCCGTTCACGATCTACGGCTACGACTCCAGCTATTGCGAAGGCGTCGCTGATGTGTACCCCGATCGCTTCGGTCTGATCGCGCCGTTCGACCCCAACTCGCCGACGGTGGCCGCGGACGTCGAAGCATGGGCGCAACGACCGGGCGTGGTCGGGGCGCGCGTGGTGCTCAACTTCGAGGCGGTTGGCGGCGAACACCCCGGCGTCGACGCGATCATGGTCGCCGGCGCGGCTGCGGGCATCCCGATCAACGTGCTGTGCTGGCAGAATCTGCCGGAACTGGCCGCCTATGCGCGGCGTCATCCCGACACGCAGATGGTGATCGATCACGTCGGACTGCAGCAGCCCTTCCAACCTCCGCCGCCTGACGATCCCTGGGCGGATATCGAGCAGGTCATGGCGCTTGCGCAGTACGACCACGTCGCGATCAAGATCTCCGGCGCCTGCACGCTCTCGCACGAGCCGTTTCCTTACGCGGATATCTGGGAACCACTGAGCCGGATCTTCGGCGCGTACGGCCTCGACCGCTGTATGTGGGGCACCGACTGGACGCGAGCGACCAACCTGCTCACCTTCGAGCAAGGCGTCGAGGCATTCCGGGTCACCGACGCGCTGTCGGACGACGAACGAGCGGCGTTGATGGGCGGATCGCTGCAGCGGATCTACGGTTGGTCGCCGGGAGACTCCGGCTAGAACTGCGGACCGCGATGGCGAATCTGGAAGAAGTGCTCGCCGAGCTGGAGGCCGTAGGCACGGCTCAAAACCGCAAGGTCTACGCAAGGCACGGCGCCATGCAGCCGATGTTCGGCGTGAGCTACAAAGAGCTGGGCCGGATCGGCAAGCCACTCAAGATTGACCACGAGCTCGCCACCGAACTCTGGCGCAGCGGCAACCACGATGCCCGCGTGCTGGCGTTGCGCATCGCCGATCCGTCGGCAGTGACCGTGGAACTGGCCCTCGACTGGTTGGCCGACGTGAACAACTACATCCTGGTCGAGGGCCTGGGCAAGCTGGTCGCGCAGTCGCCCGTTGCTCGGCGAGTCAGCGAACAACTCCGCGACCACTCGCAGGAGTGGCCCGCATCGCTGGGCTGGTTCATCGTCGCTTGCAGCGCGGAGCAGCCTGCGTTGTGGACGGCGGACGAGCTGGAGGTGCTGGTGCGCCAGATCAGTGACGAGATCGACGCCCGGCCGAACCGCGTACGTCATGAGATGAATGGCACGCTGATCGCGATCGGACTGCGGGACGACCGCTTGCGGTCCGCCGTGTTGGCGACCGCCTCGCAGGTCTGTCCGGTTGAGGTCGATCACGGGGAGACCGGCTGCAAAACGCCCGATGTCGCTGCCTACATCGAGCGCACGCTCGCACGCCGGGCAGCTCAGGCTGCTCGCAAGGCAGAACGGGCGCGAGCCTAACCGCACATCGAGTGCGGCGCGATCCGAGATGCGCTGCCGCGCTCCACTTGCCATAGACGGTATCTATGGCAATGCGGCAGTGAATCCTATTGTTCAGTTAGTGGTGTGAGTTCCCCAATCATCTGGTTACAGTGGGCGCGATGTCGGGCACGGTGCCGAACGGGAGGAGTCGCGCGGTGCTGACACCGCTCACGTTGCGCGAACGTCACCTCGCCGCCGGCGCACGTTTCGCGCCCTTCGCGGGCTGGGAAATGCCGCTGCGGTACGAGGGCATTGTCGCCGAGCACCGGTCGGTGCGCGAGCGGGTCGGCGTGTTCGACGTGTCCCACCTGGCCCGCGCCTGGGTCGAGGGTCCGCAGGCAGCCCAGCTGCTGCGCGCTGTTACTACGTTCGATGTGACCTCCCTGCCCGAAGGCAAGGCGCATTACTCGCTCTACTGCAACGAGACGGGCGGCATCGAGGACGATGTCTTCATCTATCACCTGGCGGGCGATCGCTGGCTGGTGATTCACAACGCCGCCAATGCCGACGCCGACTTCGAACGCCTGCGCGCCGTCGCCGGCGACGCGGCGTCGGAGGTGACGCCGGAGACAGTGATGCTGGCCGTGCAGGGTCCCGACGCGGTGGGTCTGCTGGGTCGCGTGCTCGGCGAGGGATTCGCAGGACTCGAACAGCGTGATTGCGCCGAACTGAACTGGCACGGCGCGCCGCTGTTGGTCGCACGCACGGGGTACACCGGCGAAGACGGCGGCGAGTGCATCGTCCCAGCCGACCGCGCCGAATCGTTGTGGGACGCCCTGATCGCCGGCGGAGCCGCCCCGGCGGGTCTGGGCGCTCGGGACTCATTGCGACTGGAGGCGGCGCTGCCGCTGCACGGCAACGACGTCGATGCGACGACCAATCCCTACGAAGCCGGACTCGGATTCGCGGTGACTCTTGACGACGGCGCGCCGTTCACCGGCCGCGAGGCGCTGCTCGAGGCCAAAGCAACGCCGCGAACGCGACGCCTGGCGCATCTGGCCGCTCGCGCCCGTGGCGTGTTGCGGGCCGGATACGAAGTACGCGAGCCGGACGGCGACCACGGGGTTGCAACTCTGACCAGCGGCGGACACAGCCCCAGCCTGAGAATCGGGATCGGCATGGCCTATCTGCCCACCGATCTGGTCAGTGTCGGAACCATGCTCGAAGTCGACGTGCGCGGCCGCGCGCTGCCCGTGGAGGTCGTGCGGCGGCCGTTCTATCGCAAGCCGAAGGGATGATGATGGACCACGAGACGCCCGAGGATCTGCTCTACACCGAGGATCACGAATGGCTGCGCCGCGAAGCCGCCGCCGATGAAGTCACGATCGGCATCACCGACTTCGCCCAGGAACAGGTCGGCGATGTGGTCTACCTGGAACTGCCGGCCAAAGGGACGGCGCTGACCGCCGGCGCACCGTTTGGTGAGATCGAGTCGGCCAAGACCGTCGCCGAGTTGTTCGCACCGGTCAGCGGTGAACTGATCGCGTCCAACGTGGAACTCGAAGAACGGCCGGAGCTGGTCAATGAATCGCCCTACGGCGACGGCTGGATCGTCCGCGTACGCATCTCCAACGCCGACGAGCTTGACGGCCTGATGGACGCTGAGGCCTATCGCGCCCAGCTCCCGGAGGACTAGCGTGTCCTCGCCGCACCCGTACATCCCCGCAACCGACGCTGATCGGGCGCTCATGCTGGAGCGGATCGGCGTCGAGACCCTCGATTCACTCTTCCACGATCTGCCCGCCTCGCGGCGGGACCCTGCGATTTCACTGCCGCCCGCTCTGACCGAGCCGGAACTGATTGCGCTGCTCTCCGAGCGCGCCACCGAGAACGCGGCGCCCTCGCGCCCCAGCTTTCTCGGCGCAGGCGCGTATCGACGCTCGGTGTCGTCGATCGTGGCTCACCTCACGAGCCGCTCCGAGTTCGTCACGGCCTACACGCCGTACCAGCCGGAGATCAGCCAGGGCACGCTGCAGTCGGGCTTCGAGTTTCAGTCGGTCGTCTGCGAGCTGACCGGCATGGACGTGGCCAACGTCGGCCTCTACGACGTAGCCAGCGCGACCGCCGAGGCCTGCCTGATGGCCGCCCGCGCCACGAAGCGCGAGGCGGTGGCGCTGCTCGAACCGATGCATCCTGGCGCCATCGACGTCGTCCAGACCTACGCGCGTGGCCCCGCACTGCGTCTCGACGTGCTCGACTCGCCCGAATTCGTGAGCGAAGCGCACGCCTGCCTCGTGGTCCAACAGCCGGACTTCCTCGGTACAATCCGCGACCTCGCACCGCTGGCCGACGCGGCGCACGCTCGCGGCGCGCTATTGGTCGTCGTCGCCGATCCATTCGCGCTGGGCCTGCTGCGCGCGCCCGGCGATGCCGGCGCCGACATCGTCACCGGCGAGGGCCGCGACCTCGCGGGCGGCGCCGCCTACGGTGGACCGTCGCTGGGCCTGTTCGCCGCACGCTCGCAGTTTCTTCGCCAGATGCCCGGCCGCATCGTCGGACGCACACGCGAGGTCGAGGCGGGGGACGGACGCGAGCCGCGCACCGGCTACGTGCTCACCTTGCAGGCCCGCGAACAGTTTATCCGGCGCGAGCGCGCGACCTCGAACATCTCAACCGCCCAGGCGCTGATCGCGCTCGCCTTCACCATCGCTGTCCAGGCGCTGGGACCGCAGGGCCTGCGCGAGTCGGCCGAGCTCTGCTACCAGCGCGCCCACGACGCCGCTCGGCGCATCGCCGCGATTCCGGGGTTCGATGTCCCGGAACGCGGCCCGTGGTTCCAGGAGTTTCTCGTTCGCGGGCCGCTTGCCGCGCCTCAGCTTGCAGCCGAGTCGTCGGCCCGAGGCATCACGCCGGGACTCGACGTGTCGGACCGGCAGGAGCCCGAGGCCGACGAAGCGCTGCTCTTCTGCGTGACCGAGGCGACGCCCGACTCCCATGTCAACGCGCTGATTGACGCGCTGGCGGAGATTGGAGCCGAGGCATGACCGACTATCGGCCGGCCGGCGAGGACTTCGGCGCGCGGCTGAGCTTTGATCGCGGCGAGCCTGGGCGCCGAGCGGTCGATGTGCCCTGCTGGAGCGGCGATGAGTCGCCGTTGCCCGACGCTCACCTGCTGCGCGA
The DNA here is from genome assembly GCA_026705105.1 of Chloroflexota bacterium. Classification (GTDB taxonomy): domain Bacteria; phylum Chloroflexota; class Dehalococcoidia; order Bin125; family Bin125; genus Bin125. Next base: position 8,622 of record JAPPBK010000083.1, read on the forward strand.
CTCGCTGCGACTGCCGGAGCTGAGCCAGGGCGAGCTGGTGCGCTACTACACCGCGCTGTCGACGCGGAACTACGGCATCGACTCGGGCACCTACCCGCTCGGTTCCTGCACGATGAAGTTCAATCCCAAGGTCAATGACCTGATCGCGTCGCTGCAGGGATTCGCCGAGGCGCACCCACTCGCGCCCGAGGAGGACATGCAGGGCACGCTGCGGACGCTGCTGGAACTGCGCGACGGCCTGGCCGAGATCACCGGGCTGCCCGCCGTCAGTCTCGCGCCGGCGGCCGGCGCGCAGGGAGAGTTCGCCGGCGTGCTGATGATCATGGCCGCGCTCCAGGACCGCGGCGAGCTGGCGCAGCGCCGACGCATCCTCGTGCCCGACTCCGCCCACGGCACCAATCCGGCCACCGCGGCGATGGCCGGTTTCCAGGTCACCCAGATCCCCACGGCCGCCGACGGCTCGCTTGACCGAGACACAATCGAGCGGGAGCTGGACGAGACCGTCGCCGCCGTCATGGTCACCGTGCCCAACACGCTGGGTCTGTGGGAGCGGGGGATCGAAGAGGTCGCGGAGCTGATCCACGAGGCCGGCGCCTACCTCTACGCCGACGGCGCGAACCTGAACGCGATCATGGGTCGGATCCGCTACGGCGACCTCGGTTTCGATGTCGCCCACCTCAACCTGCACAAGAGCTTCAGCACCCCGCACGGCGGCGGCGGACCCGGCGCAGGGCCGGTCTGCTGCTCGGAGGAGCTCGCGCCGTACCTGCCGACGCCCATCCTGGAGCAAGGCGACGACGGCGTCGTGCGGCTGGCCGCGCCGGAGCGCAGCATCGGCCGGATGCAGCAGTTTCACGGCAACGTCGGCGTGCTGCTGCGCGCCACCGCCTACATGCGCGCGCTTGGCCTCGACGGTCTGCGGTCCGTTTCGGGACAGGCGGTGCTCAACGCCAACTACCTGCGCGTCCTGCTGCACGGCTGGTACGACCTGCCCTACGACCGGCCCGTGCTGCACGAGGTCGTCTTCTCCGGCTCCCGCCAACGCCGCGAACACGGCGTGCGCACCTACGACATCGCCAAGCGCCTGATCGATCACGGCTTCCACCCGCCGACCGTCTACTTTCCCTTGATCGTCGAGGAAGCGCTGATGATCGAGCCGACAGAGACGGAGCCGCCGGAGGCGATCGAGGCGCTGGCAAACGCGCTGATCGCGATCGCAAAGGAATCGGCCGAGGACCCCGCCGCGCTCCACGCCGCCCCGACCACCGCCCCCATCGGCCGCCTAGACGAAACCGCCGCCGCCCGCCGCCCCGTCCTCCGCTGGCAACCACCCAGTCCCTGACCCCGCTCCCTCCCCTCTCCCCCCGCGCCGCGCGGGGGGAGAGGTCTCGTAGAGACAGAGGGTGGGCGCGCGGGTCGATGAGTCGATTGTGTCCGCACGGATATTGCCGCAAGTGTGTTTAGCCAGAACCAGGCTGCGGAGTTCCAGACACCGTCAGTGCCAGGCTTCGGCAAGCTACTCTAGGGCCACCCCGTCGTCCAAGCAGACAAGAATCAGCCCTTTTTCGCGAAGATGACTTGCCAACGCTGCGGAGTAAGCGGGATTGGGTGCTGCCTGCACGATACGAGAGAGTTCCTTTCCTGCATTGGACATGGCTACTCCGTTGATTCGAATCTCGCCAGCAACTGGCTCATGATCGAGCTTCTTGAGAAACCAAGAACTGCCAGCGTACTCAATGAACAGTACGTTACGAAGCAGTTGCATGCTGGCCGTGATTGGCATGTCGGGGGCGGCCTGCGTGACACTGTGCAGATTCCTTGGAAAAGGGCTGTAATCCATGTACGAGTTGTAATCGGTCG
>JAPPBK010000049.1 GCA_026705105.1 Chloroflexota bacterium
GCCGGGACGCTCAATCCGCGACTGGACCGACTGGACCGACCGACTCGACCGAACCGAGCGTGTCTGCCGCGTCGCCATCGTGGGCAAGTACGTCGAACTGCGCGACGCCTATCTCTCCGTCAAGGAAGCGCTGATCCACGCGGCGGCGCAACGCCGCGCGAGCGTCGACATCACCTGGATTCAGTCCGACCACCTCGATGAGGCCGACGAACCACAGATCGCGGCCGCGCTCGCCGACGTGGACGGCGTGATTGTGCCCGGCGGCTTCGGCGAGCGCGGCATCGAGGGCGAGGTCGGCGTCGCCCGCTTCGCGCTGCAACAGCGCATCCCCTATCTCGGACTCTGCCGGGGGATGCAGAACATGGTGATCGCCTTCGCCCGCGAGCGGCTGGGTCTGGCCGAGGCAAACACCACCGAAGCCGACGAACACACCGATGCGCCCGTCATCGCCCTGCTCGACGACCAGCGCGAGGTCAGCGACAAGGGCGGGACGATGCGGCTCGGCATGTACACCTGCCGCCTGCATCCCGAGACCCGCGCGCACGAACTCTACGAGTCCGAACTCGCGCACGAGCGGCACCGACATCGCTGGGAGTTCAATCCCGAGTACCGCGATCGCTTCGAGCGCGCCGGCCTGGTCGCCAGCGGCACCTCGCGCGACGGCGCGCTGGTCGAGATCGCCGAGGTCTGCGAACATCCCTTCATGCTCGGCTCGCAGTTTCATCCGGAGCTCAAATCCCGCCCCGAGCGCGGGCATCCGCTCTTCCTCGGCTTCATCGACTCCGTGCTCGCCGAATCTGAAACCGCTCTCCGACACCCCGCCGGCGCCACCCAGGGCGCCGTAGCGTCCCCGCGCCCCCTTGCCGGGCGAGCTGCCGAAGACTGAGGGGGTCTCGCCGGATGTCCGAAGACGACATCTTCCGTTTCCTCACGACCGTTGCCGCGCTGGTCCACGCCGGCGGCGTCGCCGCGTTGACCCTGGCCCTGACCCGCGCCTGGCAGACCGACGATCCGCTCGAACGCGACGTGCTGTTCCGCTCCGCCGACCGAGCGCACACGCGCTTGCTGCTGCCCGGGATCATCGCCACGGGCGTGCTGGGCGCCCTCTGGGGCATCCGCGCCGACGCCGTTGACCCGATTGAGACCGGCTGGCTGCTCGCGGTCGAAGTCCTTTACCTGGTCTCGCTCTTCGTGCTGGTGCCCGGCATGTTCGCCGGCGTGCGCCGCGTGCGGCTACTCTCACTCCAGGCGCGCAAGACCGGTCAACTCTCAGACGAACTGACCGACGCCCTCAACGATCGCGGCCCGCTCGTCTTCGCCGTGCTCATGGCAATCCTGCTGCCCGTCCAGGTCGCGCTCGTTACCGTGCAGCCATAGCTGCTCCGCCATAATGCAGCCATAAGCGACGAACAGGACCCCTCCGACATGAAGATCTTCCTCGACACCGCCCGACTCGACGAGATTCAGCAGGCCGTCGACTGGGGCGTCTGCGACGGCGTGACGACCAATCCCTCGCTCCATTCGCGAGCGGTGGCGCACGAAGGCGATCGCGCGCTCGATTACCGCGAACGCATCCTGCGGATCGCCGAGATGGTCGACGGGCCGATCTCGGCCGAGTGCGTCACCCGCACCACGGCGGAGCTGATCGAGGAAGCGCGCGAGCTGGCGAGCTGGCATTCCAGCGTCGTCGTCAAGATCCCCATCGACGGTCCCGGCCTGGCTGCGATCAAGGCGCTCTCCGCCGAGGGCATCCGGATCAACACCACGCTGATCTTCTCGCTCAACCAGGCCCTGCTCGCCGCGCGAGCGGGCGCGGCCTATGTCTCGCCGTTCGTTGGTCGATTGGACGACATCGGCGAGAACGGCATTCAGCTTGTCGCCGACAGCGTGGACCTGCTCGATCGATTCAACCTGCCGGCGCAGGTGATCGCGGCGTCGCTGCGCAACACCGATCACACGGCCGAGGCGGCGCGGGTCGGCGCGCACATCGCCACGATCCCGTTCCCGGTGTTGGAGCAGATGCAGCAGCACCCGCTCACCGACAAGGGCATTCAGGCCTTCCTCGACGACTGGCACGAAGCCCAGGCGAGGTTGGGCGCCCAGGCGCAGCCGGTCTCCTGACCGCCCCCGGGTCTCGGTTGCGCCCGGCTGTGGCGCCGCCTGGACAAAGGGCTAACGCGACTCTTGCCTTTGCGTCGCGCACAGGGCTAGGATTGGGGTTGTCCCGTTGAGTACGGCTCCCGCGCACCGCGCCAGACAATTGACACGGCGCCGTTGAGCGCGAAGCCCGGACCCGACCCAGATTGCCAACGTACGCTGTCCGTTCGCGCACCCGCAGACATCCAGACTGAGACGCGACTTAACTCCGAGCACGCAGCACGCGCCGCACCCGAGGTAGCCGATGACGACCCTGAGCATCCCCGATCTTGAGCACCTGACCCGCGAGGAGCTCCTCTCCCAGGCAAAGGAAATGAACGTCTCCGGGCTCTCCGGCCTGAAAAAGCAGGACATCGTGCTGCGCATTCTGCAGGCCCAATCCGAAGCCGAAGGTCACATCCTTTCGGGAGGCGTGCTTGAGATAGTCGACGATTCCTATGGGTTCCTACGCGGTGAGTCGCTGCTGCCGGCGCCGACCGATGTGTACGTCTCACAGGGCCTGGTTCGACGCTCCGGCCTGCGAACCGGGGACTATGTGATCGGCTCGGTGCGGCCGCCCAAGCAGGGCGAAAAGTACTACGGCCTCTCGCGCGTCGATCTCGTCAACGGCGTCAGCGCCGACGAAGCCGCCGCCCGACCGAACTTCGAGAACCTCACCGCGGTATTCCCCCATCAACGCTTCGACCTGGAGACCGACGACCCGGCTGAGCTCTCCGGCCGCGTGATCGACCTCGTCGCCCCGATGGGCCGCGGCCAGCGTGGTCTAATCGTCAGCCCGCCCAAGGCCGGCAAGACGATGCTCCTCCAGTCCATCGCCAATGGAATCGCGGTCAACCATCCTGAGGTTCACCTCATGGTCGTTTTGATCGGAGAGCGGCCGGAAGAGGTCACCGAGATGAAGCGCTCGGTGCGCGGCGAAGTGATCGCCTCCACCTTCGACGAGCCGGTCGAGGAACACACGCGAGTCGCCGAACTCGGGCTCGAGCGAGCCAAGCGCCTCATGGAGATGGGTCGCGACGTCGTCATCCTGCTCGACTCGATCACCCGCCTCACGCGCGCCTACAACCTCGAAATGCCCTCGACCGGACGCACCCTCTCCGGCGGCATCGATCCCGTCGCCCTCTATCCGCCCAAGCGCTTCTTCGGCTCGGCCCGTAAGGCTGAGGAGGGCGGTTCGCTGACGATCATTTCGACCTGCCTGGTCGATACCGGCTCGCGTCTCGACGATGTCGTCTTCGAGGAGTTCAAGGGCACCGGCAACTGGGAAGTCCGGCTCGACCGCAAACTGGCCGAGCGGCGCATCTACCCCTCGATCGACATCGCCGCCTCGTCCACCCGGCGCGAAGAACTGCTGCTCTCGGGCGAGGAACTGCAGCGCGTCTGGCTCCTGCGGCGGATGATGTCCGTGCTCGCCGGCTCCGGCGGCGGCGCAACCGAACCGACCGAGCGCCTGCTCGATCGCCTCGCCAAGACCAAGACCAACAACGAGTTCCTCGAAAACCTCACCGCCGCCGAGGCGTAGCCATGAACCGCAACGACGTCGCCGACCTCTGCGAATCGCTGCCCGGCGCCTGGCCCGACTCGCCCTGGGGCGAGGATGATCTGGTCTACAAGCTGGGCAATCGCAACGCCGATGGCAAGGGCGGCAAGATTTTCTGCTTCCTCGGCGGCGGGACAACCGAGGGCAAGCCGCAGGCCATCTCGATCAAGTGCGACCCCGCCATCGTCCCCGCCCTGCATCAACAGTACGAGGCCGTCACGCTGCCCAGCTACCTGAACAAGTCCCACTGGGTCGCGATCACCCTGGAGTCGGATCTGCCCCCCGACGAACTGGAAGAACTGATCGTCGATTCCTACGAGCGCATCCTCGGCGGCTTCAGCAAACGCCAGCAGCGCCTGATTCGCGGCGAGGAGTAGCCGCTAGCTCGGAACCACCGATAGCTCCACCCTCGACGCTCGCTCGGCGTCGTGATGGATGGTGTTCAGCGCCGTTCGCGTGTGCGTCTGACGCCCGATTGGCTCGCCCGTGTTGGGGTTGACATCGAAACGCGGGTAGTTGCTGCTGCTGATCTCGACGCCGATCCGGTGTCCGGCCTTGAACACGTTGGCGGTGGGATAGAGCTCGATCGTTACCTCGACCACCTCGCCCGGCGAGACGAACTCCTCGCGGTCGAAGCCGTTGCGGAAGCGCAGCCGCTTGATGCTGTCCGAGATACGCAGGTGGTAACCCTCGGGATAGTCGGTATTGGGCGGGTAGCAGTCGAGCAGGGCGGCGGTGAAGTCGGTGTCGGGGGCGTCGCTGGCGACGTACAGACGCACCGTGACCGGGCCGGTCACCTGCACATCCCGGTCGAGCGGGTCCGTCTGGAAGGAGCGCACATCGGCTCGCGTCGAGGTGCGCAGATAGGGCGGCTCCGCGCCCATGACGTCGGGCCGGGTCCGCTGGTCGGCGCCACCCGGCATGATCAACTCGCGCGAGCGCTGCGTCGGCGGCCAGATCTGCTGCCTGAGAGTCGGGTCTTCAGGCGCGTACTCGCGCAGCGAGGAGACGTTGGCCGAGATCGAGGGCACGGGGTTCGCGGGGTCGAACAGGTACGTCGACGAACCGCCGTCTTCGCCGGCCGGTTCTGAGGCCAGACCGCCGCCGGGCTGCAGGAACATCTGCGACTGGGCTGCGTCTGGAGGCGGCCAGTGCGAGGCTTCGCTCCAGGCGCCGCCGTGATCCATCCGGCCCGACACGAGCCGCCGTCCGGAGCCGCCGCCCATGACGAACATCGTCACCGGCGGACGCTGCTCCCAGCCGCTGTCCAGTCCCTTGAGCGTCTGGTCGAAGAACTCCAGGCGCAGGTCCGAGATGCTGGCCGCCAGGTGGCCCGATGTCGGCGCGGTCGGGCCGAAGTCGACATTCCCCGACCAGGATCGGTCGAGGGTGACCTCGCCGTGCGTCCAGGGACCCATGAGCAGGTACTGCGGAGACGACATGGCCTCGGAGAACGCGACAAAGGACTCACAGGTCGCGCGCGCGTAACTGTCGTACCAGCCGCCCGAGTAGACGCTGGGCACATCGGCCGTCTGGCCGATGAAGCGCTCGAAGTTCATCGACGGCAGTTGCCAGAGCCAATCGTCCTCGCGCGCCTGGGTGAGCAGATCGATCGCCCAGCGTTCGTAGTCCTTCGTCTGCGAAAGCGGCGTATCGCCCTCGCGCCAGGGGAGCTGGTTGAGATAGCCGCGCAGATCGACGGCCGCCTGGTCGAGCGCGGCGTAGAGCGCCGGATCGCCAACCGCTTCGGGACTGACCGGAGCGTTCCAGAAGGCCCAGGCGAGCCAGCGCAGCTCGAGCGCGCCGCCCTGCCGCAGCGAGGACGTGAGGCCGTTGAACGCGCCCTGGTTGACCCACATCGCCGACAGGTGCGGCGGATTCTGCGTCGCCGCCGCCGACTGCACCCAACCCATGTAGGACGTGCCGACCGTGCCGACCTTGCCCGTTGACCAGGGCTGGTCGGCCAACCATTCGATCGTGTCGTAGCCGTCCTCGGCCTCGTTCTTGAGCAAGTAGAAGTCGCCGTCCGAGGCGAACCGGCCGCGCACGTCCTGCATCACCCGCGCATATCCACGGCTGGCCCACCACTCGCCGTCGGCGGCGAATCCGAGCTTGTCGTAGGGCGTGCGAGTCAACAGCGTGGGCCAGGGACCCTCGAGCGCGGCTCCGTCGCGCGCCGGCAGATAGACATCGGTCGCGAGCGTGACTCCGTCGCGCATCGCGATACGCCGATTGCGCTGAATCACCACTTCGTACTCGGCTGACGAGTGTCGACTGCTCATCTCACGCTCCTCTGGCCAGCAGCGGAGTCACGGTCGGCGCGGTGGGGATCGACGAGCGCGTGACGTTGATGTGGTTGTCGCCCGGTGGCTCAACGCTCACGCCCATCTCGCGCAAGAAGGCCGACAGCGGCTCCAGTCCGGTTTCGACTTCCGCCGCCGACTCGGGCTGGTAAAGCATCGGGATCACCAGCGGCGCGGCGATTGCGTTGGCGACATCGGCGGCCGCCTGCGGCGTCAGGTGCGCGCCGCCGCCGCAGGGCAGCAGCACGACATCGGCGCGGCGCAGTTCCTCCATCGCATCGCCCTGCGGCATGCCGCGCAGGTCGCCGAGATGGGCGACGATCACTTCATCAATCGTGATCACAAAGGCCACGTTGCGCGAGCCGTCGTCGCCGGGTGTGCGAACGCCGGTGGCGAGGACGCGTTTCACCTCGTACTCACCGGGTGCGTCCAGCGGTCTTGCCAGTCCTGCGGCTTCGAGCGCAACGCCGTCGAACCAGTTGTGCGACGGATCGTCGGCCCGCGACACCGTGACGATGTCGGCGCCCGGTCGATTGAGACGGAATCCGGTCTCGGGGGCGCAGGGATCCATGACGACGGCGGCCTCGCGCCCGCGCAACCGGAATGCCGCGTGTCCGTACCAGGCAATGTCCATACCTACAGCCTACGAAGCAGCCGGGCTATGCGCTGCGCGGGCTGGCCCGGGTCAGTTGGCCAGCACCTGCAGCTCGTCGCCCGTCTCGGCAACGTGGGGGAGCAGCACCAGCGCCGCGTTCTGGCCGTGCGCGCCGTACGCGGCGGTGGCCGCGCCGACGATCCGGTCCTCGATCTGCTCTGGCACGAATCCCAGTCTGCAGGCGGTGTCCAGCTCGGCCAACGTGGCGTGCGGCGGAATCTTGCGTTGATTGACAATCTGCGCCGCCGCGACGGCCGAGAGCGCGCCCGATGCGCCAACGGCATAGCCCACGTTGGGCGAAACCGTGGCGGCGTACATGTCCAGTGTGCGGCGCCCAAACGCGCGCTCAACGATGTCCGTCTCCCGCTCGTCGCCGGGTTCGGAGCCGAGGCCGGCGGCGACGATCACGTCGATGTCGGAGGGCGAGACTTCGCCGCCCAACATCGCTTCACCGGTCGCGCGCCGCGCGATCTCCACGTCGGTCGGCCCGAGTCCGTCGCCCATCGGACCGGCGGTCATCGCTTCGCCGGCGATCTCGGCGTAGACGTGCACGCCGCGCTGGGTGGCGAGCTGGCGGTCTTCCAGCATCAGGGCCGCGGCCCCTTCGCCGAGAATCATGCCCGCTCGGTCGGCGTCGAACGGCCGCTGGGCGCGTAAATCGTCCGACGGATCGAGCAGGCCCGACGACTCGTAGGCCTGCCAGACTTCCGATCGGAGCGGCGCTTCGGCGCCGATCGCGAGCGCGGCTCTGACCACGCCGGAGCGGATCAGTTGCGCGGCCAGCACCACCGCGGCGAGGCCGGATGCACCGCCGGTCGAGACCGTGAGCACGGGGCCCGCGACATCGAGACCCAGGGAGGCGCCGGCGAGCCCGGATCCCAGTCTCGTCCATCCGTCGCCGGCGCCCGGATGCGCAATCCCCGTGACCGCGCCGACGACAAATGCGTTCTGCTGGTTGAACTCGATGCGTGCATCGGTCTGCGCCTGGATCGCGGCGTCGAGGGCGAGCTGTGAGGCGCGATCCATGCGCGTCAAGAGCCACGGCGGAGCGCCCGACGGCCCTGCCCACGAGTCGGGAACCTGGCCGGCCGCCGCCGCGCGCGGCGCTGAGAAGGCGGTCAACCGCGAGATGCAGACGCGTCCTTCACACAACGCCGCCCAGAAGTCGTCTGTCCGCAGCCCAGCCGCCGTCACTGCGCCCAGGCCGGTAATCACTACGCGACGGCGCTCGCCGATCTCCTCGGTTCTGACGCCCCTGCCGATGTTCCCGCTGACCATCTCGTGCCCCCTCGCGAGACCGCGCGTGAGGTGTGGTACGACACCTTCAGGCGTGGATAGCTTGCTTTGCCGATTGCCGAAAACGCTGCTACGATGACCGCGTTAGCACTCTCCGAGGTAGAGTGCTAAGTCCAGCCTAGCGGAGCCTCAGGACTGAAACCCGGCGCAACTCGAGCTATGTCCTCCCCCATCTCATCTCGCGAGCTGTCCCAGCGACGCGCCGGCATACTGCAGTTGGTCGTTCAGGACTATATCGAGACCGCGACGCCGGTGGCCTCGCGGCATGTCGTCGAAAAGTACGCGCTGCCCGCGTCGCCGGCGACGATTCGGCACGAGATGCACGCGCTGGAAGAGGGCGGCTACCTGACCCACCCGCACACGTCGGCCGGTCGCGTGCCGTCGAACCTGGGCTACCGCCACTTTGTCCAGTCGCTGATGGGCCACGCCGAACTCGGCCAGGCCGAACAGGCGCAGGTGCGGCACCAGTTCTTCCAGGCGGCGCCCTCGGTCGACGAATGGGTGGAACTGGCCGCCAACGTGCTTGCCCGTTCACTGGGCTTGCTCGTGATCGTTGCGCCGCCCCACCCCGAGCAACTGCGGATTCGCCAGCTCGAACTGATCTCGCTGAACGAACTGCTCGTGCTGATGATCGTGGTTGTCCAGGAAGCGCGCATGATTCGCCAACTGATGCCGCTGCCTCAGCCGGTCGAAGTGGATGAACTTGACGAACTCGCGGCCCGGCTGTCCGGGACGTTGCGCGGACAGTCGGCCGATGAAGTTCGCGCGGCGGCCCGCGCCTCGCTCGACTCGCCGGACACGCATCCGGTCCAACACTTCGTCCTCGACACCCTGGCTCAGGTGCTGCATCGCGATGCCAGGCGAGCCGGCGTACCGGCCATCGCCGGCCTGGGCGGCATGGTCTCGCAACCCGAGTTTCAGCAGGAACCCGAGCGCTCGCTGGAACTGATCGAACTCGTCGACCAGCAGGCCGCCGAAGACCTGATCCCTCCCGAAGTGCTGGAGGATTCGATGCTCGCCGGCGAGATGCACGTCCTGATCGGCGACGACTATCCCAACGAGCTGTTGCAGGACTGCTCGCTGGTGCTGGCGCCTTACGGGTCATCGATCGGCGCAGCGCTGCACGCCGAGCGGGCGGCGGCCGCACTTGAGATTCCCGGATACGTCGGCATCGTCGGGCCCACGCGGATGAACTACCCGCGCAGCATCGCCGCTGCCCGCTTCTACTCGGGATTGCTGCAGGAGATGATCGACGCCGTGTACGGAGCAGGCCGATGAGCGCGGGCGAACAGGCCGTCGACCAGCACGACGACGTGGTCGAGCCCGGCCCCGAGGCCGAGCCGACCGCCAAGCCCGAGAGCGAGCTTGAATCGTTACGCCAGGAGTCGGCGCGCAATCTGGCTGGCTGGCAGCGTGCGCAGGCCGACTACGAAAACCTCAAGCGCCGCAGCGCCCAGGATGTCCGCGACCGCGTGCAGCAGTCGCAACGCGGGATCCTGCTCGATCTGCTCGACCTGGCCGATGACTTCGAGCGCGCCGAACGCGAAGCGCCCCAGCCGCCCGGCGACGAACCGGCCCCCGATGATCCCTGGCGCCAGGGAGTCGAACTGATTTCGCAGAAGCTGCACGCCCTGCTGCTCAAGCAGCAAGTGTCGCGGATCGAGACGGCGGACCGGCCTTTCGACCCCGAACTCCACGAAGCCGTCGGCCAGTTGCCCGGAGGCCACAACGAGATCGTCGCCGTGCTGCGCACGGGCTACACGATCGGCCCGAACGCTAGCCCGCGCGTACTGCGCGCGTCCCAGGTCATGGTCGGCGACGGCTCGATCGAACCACCGTCTCAGACAGACAACCCGGAAGAACCGACATCCACCGATTAGGAGCCATCCCATGCCCGGACGAGTCATTGGCATCGACCTCGGCACCACCAACTCCGCCGTCGCCGTGATGGAAGGCGGCGAGCCGACCGTGATCCCCAACGCCGAGGGCAACCGCACCACGCCCTCGGTCGTTGCGCTGACCAAGACCGGCGAACGGATCGTCGGCACCGCAGCCAAGCGCCAGGCGGTGACCAACCCCGAGGACACGCTGTTCTCGGTCAAGCGGTTAATGGGCCGCCGTTTTGACGATCCCAACGTGCAGGGCGCGGTCGGGCGCCTGCCCTACACCGTTGACGCCGCTGAGAATCGCGACGCCCGGGTCACCATGGGCGGCAACCCCTACTCGCCGCCCGAAATCGCCGCCATGGTCCTGCAAAAGCTCAAGGCCGACGCCGAAGCCTACCTCGGCGAGACCGTCACCGAAGCGGTGATCACGGTGCCCGCCTACTTCGACGACTCGCAGCGCAACGCGACCAAGGACGCCGGCCGGATCGCCGGACTGAACGTGCTGCGGATCATCAACGAACCGACCGCCGCCTCGCTCGCCTACGGCCTGGAGAAGACGGAAGACCACTACATCGCCGTCTACGACCTCGGCGGCGGCACCTTCGACATCTCGATCCTC
>JAPPBK010000333.1 GCA_026705105.1 Chloroflexota bacterium
CTCACAGGTCCAACCGGTGCTCGACTGGGCGGAGGAGCGCGGTCTCGCCGAACGCAGGGACGGCCGGGTGCGCCTCACTCGTCGCGGACACGCAGTCGCGAACGAGGTGTTCGTGCGACTGCTGGATCCTTCGCTGATCTAGTCCTCAGTCAGCTCGTCGACGTCGATGCAGTCGAGCAGGATTTTGCCGAAGTTGCGGTTGTCGGCCATGTACTGGTGCGCGTCGGCTGCCCGGCTGAGCGGGAAGACCGAGTCGATCACCGGCTTCATGTCGCCATTGACGATCGCGGGTTCGAGGTGCTGCCGAAAGTCGCGCGTGATCTCCGCTCGGTCGATCAGCGGGCGCGATCGCATCACAGTCCCGTGCACCCGCAGGCGCTTTTGCATCAGCAGCCCCAGATTTGTCTCGGCGACTGCGCCGCCCATCAGCCCGACCAGTACCAACCGGCCCGCCATCGACAGCGAACGCAGGTTCTTGTCCCAGTAGTCTCGACCGATCACGTCGAGGATGACGTTCACCCCCTCGCCGTTGGTCTGTTCCTGCACAACTTCTGCGAAGTCGTCCTCGCGATAGTTGATCGTCATATCGGCGCCCAGGTCGCGAGCGCGCTGGCACTTGTCTTCCGACCCGGCGGTGATCCACACTTCAGCCCCGATCAGCCTCGCGATCTGAATCGCCGCAATCCCGACGCCACTGCCTCCGGCGTGGATCAGGATCCGTTCGCCCGGCAACGTCTCTCCCAGCGTGCGTACCGCGGTGTTGGCCGTAAAGAAGACCTCGGGGATCGAGGCCGCCTCGTGATAGGTGAGCTCGTCGGGAATGGGCATCGCCAGTGATTGGTGCAGTGTCGCCATCTCCGCGTAACCGCCGCCTCCCGAGAGGCCGTAGACCCTGACGCCGACGGACAGACCCTGGACCCGCGCCCCGGTCTCGATCACCTCGCCGGCCAGTTCCAGTCCAAGAATCTCAGACGCGCCGTGCTGGGCCGGATAGTTGCCCATCCGCTGCATCATGTCGGCGCGATTGAGCGCGGTCGCGTGGACGCGGAGCAGCACCTCTTCGTCACTCGGTTGCGGGTCCGGCACCTCGGCGAGTCGGAGAGAGTCGGCAGTATTGCCGGGCGGGTCAACGACGATTGCTCGCATCGGACATATCCTCAGGTGGAGTCGGAGATCTTTGGATCAGGGTAATCGCGTGTATGTCATCGGCACGGCGGGGCACGTCGATCACGGCAAGAGCGCGCTGGTCCAGGCGCTCTCGGGCATCGATCCCGACCGCTGGGCTGAGGAAAAGGCGCGCGGCCTGACCATCGATCTCGGTTTCGCCTGGTGCGAACTGCCTTCCGGGCGCGCCGTGAGCATCGTCGACGTCCCCGGTCACGAACGCTTCATCAAGAACATGCTGGCCGGTGTCGGCGGGATCAACCTGGCCCTGCTTGTGATCGCCGCCGACGAGGGCGTGATGCCGCAGACGCGCGAGCATCTCGACATTCTCGACTTGCTCGACATCGATCGTGGCCTGGTCGCGTTGACCAAGATCGATCTCGTCGACGAGGAATGGTTGGCGCTGGTCCAGGAAGAGATTGCCGAACTGCTCAATGGCACGGCCCTCGCGGGCGCCAGGATCGCGCCGGTTTCCGCGCTCAGCAGACAGGGCATCGACGAGTTGCGGACGCTGATCGATGCAGAGATCGACGCGCTGCCGCCGATCTCGAACCATGGTCGTCCGCGCATGCCGATAGACCGATCATTCTCGATCTCCGGCTTCGGCACGGTGGTCACGGGCACATTGCGGGACGGCGAGCTCTCGGTCGGCGACGCGGTGGTGATCGAACCGGGACGAATCGAATGCCGGGTCCGGGGCCTGCAGTCGCACGAGCAGACAATGGAGACCGCTCCACCCGGTGCGCGGACAGCGGTGAATCTGAGCGGGGTGTCGGCGAACGAGCTCGAACGCGGCATGGTGCTGACTTCGCCCGGCTGGCTCCAGCCGACAACGGCGATGGACGTGCGCCTCCGCGCCGTCAAGCGCTCGACCCGGGCGCTGCCGCACAACGCGACTCGCACGCTGCACGTCGGCGCAGACGAGGTGCAGGCGCGGGTACGACTGCTGGAGGGCGACTCGCTCGCGCCGGGCGAATCGTCCTGGGCGCAACTTCGCCTGGAACGGCCGCTCGCAGCCGCCCGCGGCGACCACTTCGTCCTTCGCTCTGCCGATGCGACGGTAGCCGGCGGCCGGATCGTGGATACGCGACCTCGTCGGCATCACCGCAATGACGCCTCGACGCTGAACGCGCTGCAGCGACTGCTGGACGGCTCTCCCGACGACACGCTGCTCACCGTGCTGCAGCGCATGGAGCCTGCACGCTGGCAAGACGTGCGTTCGCGCAGCGAGCTTGCCGACGATGACGCGCTCGACGCCTGCCGCCGCCAGATCGAGAACGGCGCAATCGTCGTGCTGGACGACGGCGAATTGTCGGACTCCGCCGTGCTGATGTCCGACGCCGGCCTCGGCGCCATGCGGGCGGCAGCCGAGCGTCATGTGGTTGATTATGTCAAGGAGTTTCCGCTTCGGGCCGGATTGCCGCGCGAGGACCTGCGCAGTCGGCTGGGACTGCCTCAGCGGGCGTTTGCCGTTGTCCAGCGGCAACTCGTTGAGTCGGGCGCGCTCGTGCTCAACGCAGGCTCGCTCGACGTTCCGGGTCGCACGGTGGCGCTCAGCGCCGGCCAGTCGCAGCAGATCGAGCGCCTGCTCGAGCGGCTGCGAGCGCAGGGCGTGCGACCCGAGACCGATGGAACGGTCGACACGGAGCTGCTCGAGTACCTCGAAGCGCAGCGGCTGGTGGTGCGGCTCAAGGGAGGCGTCATCCTGGACCGCGACGTCTACGAGGGGATGGTCTCGGACACCAGGCAGTTGTTGGAGGCCCAGGAGCGCGCCACGCTCGCAGATGTGCGCGACCGGCTGGGTACCAGCCGCAAGATCGCGCAGGCGTTGCTTGAGCATCTCGACACGATCCGCGTCACCCGCCGCGTCGGCGACACCCGCGTTCTGCGAGTCGGCTGACGACTGCGACGCTTGCTCAGGCGCTTCGTTCGACTCGACGCACGACCCGCCGCTCGCCGCCCATGCGCAGCAGACGCGGCAGCGTCCCGTCCTGCCACAGGTAGACGATCTGGCTGGCAACCGCGATTGACGAGTAGGTGCCGGCCACGGTGCCGATGAACAGCACGACCACGAACGGGCGAATCGTCACGCCGCCGATCAGCAGCAGCGCGAGCAGCGCCAGCACGACCGTGATCGAGGTGTTGAGCGAGCGGCCCAACGACTGCGTGATCGCGGCGTTGACCACGCGGCGGAAGTCCTCGCGCGGATCGAGGAGCAGGTTCTCGCGGATGCGGTCGAAGACCACAATCGTGTCGTTGACGCTGTAACCGATGATCGCCAGCAGCGCCGTGACGAACATCGCGTTGACTTCAAGCCCGGCGACCCGACCGCCGATCGCGAAGGCGCCCGCGACGATCGTCACGTCGTGCAGCAGCGCGACGATGGCAGCCGAACCGTAGAGAACCGGATTGGGCAATCGGCGGAAGGCGAGCGAGATGTAGATCAGGATCGCGACGGCGGCGACCGCGAGCGCGATCCCGGCGTCGCGCGCAATTTCCACCGAGAGCGTGCCCGAGACCGATGAACTCTGCAGCACGACGATCGCACCGATCTCCCCGCGCAACGCTTCGTTGATGCGCTGTCGGAGCCGTTCCAGATCACCATCGGCGGGCTGCTCGACGCGCATCCGGAACGCGGAGTCGGCGGTCGCCTGAATTCGTGCGCCGCCGAGACCAATCGTCTCCAGCGCCGCCCGTACATCGTCTTGCGAGACATCGCCCGGGAACCAGAACTCGGTCCGGATTCGCGATTCCTCGACATCCACGCCCAAGCTCACGCTCAGCGGTAGCGATGATCCCACTGCCTGGCCGACCTGATCGGCCAAGGTGAAGGCATCGTCCAATGAGGCACCCGCCAGTGTTCCCTCAACGGCGATCGCGCCGTCTTCGGCTTCGAGGACGGACAGTTCCGCGCCGGCCGGCGTCTCTTCCGCGTCGACGATGCCGGCGACGGCCCCCTCAACATCCTCGAGTGTCGTATCGCCCAGGAAACGCACCTCGGTCTCGAGTCCGCCGGCGAAGTCAAGTCCGGCCTCGAACTGCCAGAGCGCCAGACCAATCAGCGACGGCACGATCATCAATACGGAGAAGACGGCGTACGCGCGTCGGCGGCCGACAAAGTCAATCATCTCGCGCCGCCCCCCTCACCGGAGCCGCGCGAGGGCCGCGGTTGGATGCTCATCTGGCGCACACCGAACGGCCGCAGTCCGCGGATCCAGCCCGTGCTTACCGCCATGTTCATGAAGTTCCGAGTGACGAAGATCACGGTGACGAAACTGAAGCCCGTACCGACCAGCAAGGCCAGCGCGAACGATTTGATCAGGTTCTGGTTCAGCGCGTCGGCGAACAGCCAGAGGATGATCACGGTGATCAGCGTGGAGAGGTTGCCGTCGCGGATCGCCGGCCAGGCGCGCGCCCAGGCGGTCTCGACCGCGCCGGACACGCTGCGTCCCAAGCGCAACTCTTCCTTGAGCCGCTCGAAGATCAGCACGTTGCCGTCGACGGCGAAGCCGATTGAGAGCACCAGGCCGGCGACGCCGGCGAGGGTCAGCGTGATCGGCACCAGCTTGAAGGTCGCCATCACACCGGCGGCGTAGACGATCAGCGCCAGCGCCGCGACGACGCCGGGCGCGCGGTAGTAGATCATCATGAACACGATGATCGCCACAAACGCCACGACCCCCGCCTGCACCGTGTCGGTCACCGAGTCCTCGCCCAGTGTCGCGGCGACCTCGGTGCTCTGCAGCACGCGCAGGTTGATCGGCAATGCGCCGGCGCGAAGCTGGCGCCGGAGCGTGATCGCGTCTTCCTCGGAGAGACCGTTGATGATCCCGCTGTCGGAGATCACCGCATTGACGGAGGGGCTGGAGATCAAGCGACCGTCGACGAAGATGCCGAGCAGTCCGCGCGATTCGAACAAGCGCCGCGTGATCTGCTCCATCAACCGCGCGCCTTCGTCGTCGAACTCGAAGGTCAGCGCCGGCTCTCCGCCCTGGTCGATAGTGCGGGAGATTGAGTCGGCGATCAGGTGGCGGCCGGTGAGCTGCACTGTCGCGCCCTCGACGTTGATCCCCGTCGCCGGCAGCCAGCGCAGCCCTTCGCCGATGATCACGTCCTCGTGCTCCGGCGGAATGAAGTACGGGTCTGCGCGGCGTACGAAGCGCGCGTCGTCGTGCGGCAAGGTCGTATCCCAGACATCGTCAATGGCCGCGCTGATTTGCAAGCGGTCGAGCTCGCGCGGCGGTTGCGGCTGCGCCGGATCGATCGAACGGAACTCCAGTAGCGCAGTCGATCCAACCAGGTCGGAGGCCTCGTCGGCGTCGACGCCGGGAATCTGCGCGTTAATTCGGTCGGCGCCCACGACGGTGACCTCGGCCTCTGAGATGCCGAAGCCGTTGACACGTTCTTCGATCACGCGCTGCGATTCCGCCACCGCCTCTTCCAGCGATGCGTCATCGACATCGAGCGGAAGCACAATCTCGGTGATGTTGGCCGGCAACGGCAGGTCGTAGTCGGCGGCTTCGAGTTCCGCCACGTCCGGATTCAAGTCGATGATCGCGTCCAGCGCCACGCCCTCGCGTTCAAGGAACTGGTTGAGCGATTCGCCGCGGCGTATCGGCGCGGCTTCGCCGGCCACCTCGAGCGTGATCGAGACGCCGCCGGCGAGGTCGAGGCCGAGCCGGAACTCGTCGCGGGTCCAGTCGCCGACTGTGACGCCGCCGCCCTGGGGCCAGGGGATGAAGCTGGGCAGGTAGCGATCGGGATTGCCCGGCCACGACGCGGCGATGGCGAAGGCGGTCAAAATCAGGATTAGCGCGAAGACATAGGCATCGCGGAACTTGAAGCGTCGGATGAAGCCCATGGACTCTCGCGCTGCCCGTCAACTGCCGAAGTGACTCGCATCGATCGCCGCGTGGACGATCAGTTGATTATGTCCGCACAGCATACGTAGCAACGTCCTTGTGTTCAGCCAGTGGGACACAGGCGTTTCCCTGCTGCGGCGCACAGCCTACGCATCCGGCTCTTCGTCCTCATCGTCGTCCCAGTCGGCAGCGGCGATGCGCTCTTCCACCGCGGCGGTTCTCGCCCGCACGACGACGTTCTCCGAGAGTCGCAGGAGCACGACCATCGGCCCGTCTTCGGGCGTTTCCACGCCTTCGACCTCGGCGATCAGCCCGCCTCGGGTCAGCACCGTGTCGCCGACCTGCAGCTCGTTCAGGTCGCGCTGGCGTCGGCGCTCCTCCGAACGCGTCGGCCGGATGAAGAAGAGATAGAAGAGCGCAACGACGAGCAGTGTGATCAGAATGACTTCGGTCATCGCGCCATGCTCCTCGGTGTGCGGTGGCCCTAGGCGACCGCGTCTTCGTTCGCTGCCGCGACGAGCGCGCGCGCCAGTTGCTCCGCCTGATCGATGCTGTCGACTTCGCCGACCGCGGCCGCCTCGTCGATCTTCGCACGAATCTCGCCAATGAGCGGTCCGGAAGCAAGTCCGGTGATCCTCATGATGGCGTGTCCGTCGAGCAGGACGCCGGTGTGCGCTCGTTCCCTCGGCCTCCATCCGACGATTCGGGCGACATGCGCCGCGTAGGCGGGCCAACGCGGAAGCAGCGCTATCGGCCCGGCCGTGGCCAGCGAGTCGGCAAGAAACAGCCAGCACAGCGGCGCCACAGCCTCTCCGAGCGCATTGTGGAATCGGTGCAGCGCCCGGTCGGTGGGAAGTTGCCCGGGCGTGTTCACCTGACCGGGTCGAAGATGCTGCTCAAGCAACAACTCGATCCGGCTGACCGTTCGGGAGGGAAGCCGCAGCTCGACGAGTCGACTTCGCGCCATCTGTGCGCCCAGCTCCGAGTGTCCGTAGAAGTGAGTCGATCCATCGGCGTCGACGGTCCGAGTGTCGGGCTTGCCGATGTCGTGCAGCAGCGTCGCCAGGCGCAGCGGCACGCGCCAGGCATCGAGGGTCGATTGGACGTCAGGCATCGACAGGAGCGGTTCCAGTTCGCGTCGAATGGCCGACGCCCGCCGCGCGCGCGGGCTGCGAGCAGCCGTCAATCTCACGATCCAGCGAACGGCGTCGATCTGATGCCAGAACACGTCGCGACGGTGGACGGGGCGCTGATCGATACCGCGCCCGAGCGCAAGCTCAGGGAACAGCCGATCGAGCAAGCCGCCTTGTTCAAGTCGGCGCAGAGCCCAGGAGAGCGCGTCGCTCTCGAGGATGCGCCGCAGCTCGTCCCAGCGGCGTTCGGCCGCGGCTCGGTCCAACAGCGCGGCGTCGCGCCGAATCGCAGCGCGCAACGCGGAGTCGGGCCGCCAACCGCCTTCGGCTTCCAGGCGCACTGCCCGCAGCATCCTCAGGGGATCATCTCGCAGAGCGTCGTTGCTCACCAAACGCAGCGTCCTGCCCGCTACATCGCCGCGACCGCCGCGCGGGTCAATCAGCGATCCGTCGACGAGGCCATTGCGGAACTCACCGAGCGGCACGGCCATCGCATTGACGGTGAAGTCCCTGCGCACAAGATCCCGTTCGATGTCGCCATCTGGAAGATCCCAGACGTCGATCTGGCCGTCAGGCAATGGAATTCGCCACACGTTGAAGTGGGAGCTGATGCTGGCGGCGGGCGCGCCAAGCGCGTCACCGGCTCGTCGCGTCCAGTCCTCCGCGTCGGCCACGGCAAGGTCGATGTCGAAGCCCTCCGGTGATTCGCCGGCGAGCGCATCCCGCACGGCGCCGCCGACAACCCAAACTCCGTCCGCATCCAGCGCGGACAGCGCCGTTTTCGCCTCAGGCGTTATCGGAATCGTCGTCTTCGTCATCCGCCGTCATTTCGTCGAGCGTCCAGAGCTGTTCGACGCTGGGGACGTGGTCGATGTAGACCCGGCCGTTGATGTGGTCGATCTCGTGTTCCAGGCATTGCGCGAGCAGATCGTCCTCGGCCCGCACGCGGATATCGCGTCCGGAGATGTCCTGCGCTTTGGCCAGCACCCGGGTAGAGCGCGTCACACGCCCGCGATAGCCGGGCACGCTGAGGCAGCCCTCGATCAATTCCCGCTCACCGCTGCGCTTGACGACCTCGGGATTGACCATCACGAACGGTCGCTCGCCCGGCATGCCGATCACCACCACCCGCAGCCCGACGCCAATCTGCGGTGCGGCGATACCGACGCCGTGGGCGGCGTTCATCGAGTCGATCATGTCCGCCACCAGCGATCTCAGCGACGCATCGAAGTTTCGCACGCGCCGGGCGGGCTCGCGCAGCACGCCGGCGTCTCGCGGGAGCGTGGTGATTCGGTGGACGGCCATCGAACGATAAGCCCGGTCAACTCAGTCCAGCGTCGGATGCGGCTGGCTGAGCTGTTCTGCGGCCCGCTGGGCGCTGTCTTGTGCGACCGCGTCCGCAATCTCGGGGTCGGACAGGGCGAGAATACGGCCGGCCAGCAGCGCCGCATTGACCGCTCCGGTGCGCCCGATCGCCACCGTGGCGACGGGCACGCCTCGCGGCATCTGAGCCATCGAAAGCAGGGAGTCGAGACCATCGGTGGCCCAACCCTTGACCGGCACGCCGATCACCGGGATCGGCGTCTTGGCCGCGACCGCGCCAGGCAGCGCCGCAGCGCCGCCGGCGGCCGCGATGATCACCTTGATCCCGCGACTTTGAGCCTCGGCCGCATACTCAGCCGTCTCGTCCGGGGTGCGGTGCGCCGAGAGCACCCGCGCCTCCCAGGAAATGCCCAGCGACTCCAGCGTCGAGGCCGTGTTCTTGATCGTCTCCCAGTCCGAGTGCGAACCCATCATCACACCGACCAGCGGTCCGTCCGTCATACCGTTGTCTTCCCTTCGTCAGGCAGTGCATTTGGTTCTGTGCACACGATACCCCCGTGTAATCTGCCAACATGACCACAACGACTCAGAATCCTACATACGACCCGTCCGAGATCGAACCGCGCTGGCGCGAACGCTGGGAGATCGACGGTCGCTACCGAGTCGACAACGACGACTCGCGACCGCCCTACTACTTCCTCACCATGCTTCCTTACACCAGCGGCGATCTGCACATCGGTCACTGGTACGCGATGGCACCATCCGACGTGGCCGCTCGCTGGCATCGGATGCAGGGCAAGAACGTGCTCTTCCCGCTCGGCTTCGACGCCTTCGGCCTGCCCGCCGAGAACGCGGCCATCAACAACCAGACCCATCCCAAAAAGTGGACCTACGCCAACGTCGAGAACATGACTCGACAGCTCAAGTCGATGGGCGCGTCGTTCGACTGGAACCGCGAGTTCTCGACCTCCGATCCCGAGTACTACCGCTGGACTCAGTGGTGGTTCCTCAAGCTGTACGAACACGGACTGGCCTATCGCGCCGGCGCAGACTGCAACTACTGTCCCCCCTGCGGCACCGTGCTGGCCAACGAACAAGTGATACGCAACGACGAGGGCATCGGAATCTGCGAGCGCTGTGATGCGGTGGTCGAGGCGCGGCAGATGGAACAGTGGATGTTCCGGATCACCGACTATGCCGACGAGCTGCTCAACTTCGACGGGATCGATTGGCCCGAACCGATCAAGCTGATGCAGCGAAACTGGATCGGCCGGTCGGAAGGCGCGGAGATCTCCTTCCCGCTGGGCCGCGAGGTCAACGGCGAAGACCGAATCACGGTCTTCACCACGCGGCCCGACACGCTCTTCGGCTGCACGTTCATGGTGCTCGCACCCGAGCATCCGCTGGTCGCCGAGCTAACCACGGTCGAATGTCGCGCCGACGTCGAGGCATACATCGAGCAGGCGCGGCGGCAAAACGAGATTGAGCGCCAGTCGACGTCTCGCGAGAAGACCGGCGTCTTCACTGGCGCCTACACGAAGCATCCGTTCACCGGTGACGACATCCAGATATGGATCGCCGACTACGTCCTGCTCAGTTATGGCACGGGCGCGGTGATGGGCGTGCCCGCGCACGACGACCGCGATTTTGCGTTTGCGTCCGAGCGCGGCATCCCGATTCCCGTGGTGATTGCCCCGCCCGACTG
>JAPPBK010000200.1 GCA_026705105.1 Chloroflexota bacterium
GATTCGGTCATCTGTAGTCCGTTCTTCCCGATTGAGCGCTGCCACGAACGCTATGCGATGTCGGAAGTCTCGCTATGCGTTGCACAACATTTCCTCGACATGACCGGGATTTGCCGTAAAGATGACGCGTCGCTGGCAGCAGGCGGGATAGGCTGATGCGGAGCCGCGACCATTCACTCGCGAGCGCCGATGTGTGTCCCGCCGGGGACGGGTGCGGCACGATCAGGAGTCCCGTATGACAACTCGCTCGATGGACCTGGAAGCCGAACCCGCACCGCAGAAGTCAGCCGCTGTGAGGGCGTCGAGCGAACCGATCATCGCTGCCCGCGACGTACACAAGACGTACGCCGGCGCAGGGCAACCCGTACACGCGTTGCGCGGCGTGACGCTCGAGGTGGCCAAGGGCGAGATGGTCACGATCATGGGACCGTCCGGCTGCGGCAAGACGACGCTGCTCAACTGTCTGTCCGGACTGGAGACCATCGATCAAGGCGAGATCTATGTCGAGGGACGCAGCATCCACGACATGCCCGACAGCGAGCGCACCGATCACCGCGCCCGGCGAATGGGCTTCATCTTCCAGTTCTACAACCTGTTGCCGGTGCTCTCTTCGGTCGAAAACGTTGAGCTTCCGCTGCTGCTCGGCGGGGTCGGCCAGCGGGAATCGCGCGAGCGGTCCCTGCTCGCGCTGGACCAGGTCGACCTGCGCGACTGGGCCAACCACCGCCCGGCGCAGCTCTCCGGCGGCCAGCGGCAGCGGGTGACGATCTCGCGCGCGCTGGTGAACGATCCGGCCATTGTCTGGGGCGACGAACCGACCGGCGATCTCGACTCCACCAACGCCAATCAGATCATGGACCTGCTCGAGGACCTGAATCAGCGCAACCAGCAAACGTTCGTCATTGTCACGCACGACGAGAACATCGGCCGCCGGGCGAACCGCACGATTCACATGCGCGACGGCATCATCGAGGGCGAGACGATTCATCGAGGTCTCGGCAGCTAGCGGCATCGCGAGGGCCACGCTGGAGTATCTGCAGCGCTAGGGCATTGTCAGCATGGAAGAACTCTTCGGCCTGCCCACGATCCGACTGATGTGGATCGTCGTCGCCATCGCCGGCGTCGCTGCTGCGGTGGTCGCCTTTATCTTCTTCAAGCGGCCGATCCTGGTGCGCATGGGTCTGCGCAACATCCCGCGCCGACGCGCGCAGACCGTGCTCGTGACGATGGGCCTGACGCTGGCCACGATCATCGTGACCACGGCGTTTTCGACGGGCGACTCTCTCTCAACCAGCATCCGCGCGCTGGCGCTGGAAGGACTCGTGCGAATCGATCACTTGATTGAAGTGGAAGAGTATGCGCAGGCGGTTGAAGAGGGCGTCGGTGGCGTCCCCGAACATGTGCTGGAGGATCTGCGGCGCCACGTTGCTGCCGAACCTGAGCTGTCCCCTTCAGTTGACGCCGTGTTTGGAGCGGCCATCGAGCCGGCGGTGGCAAGCAATGACGAGGCAGGGCAGCTCGAGCCGCAGTTCAACGTTGTCGGTGTCGATGCGTCGGTCGTTGATCGTCTGGGCGCGGTGCTGGATGAAAGTGGCGAACCGCTGGAGCTGGGTCGGCTGGCGGTCGATCAGATCGTGATCAATGAACTGGCCGCACGCGAGTTGGCCGCAGAGGCGGGCGACACCATCGAGCTGACCGTGCGCAACCAACAACGCAGCTTCCGCGTCGCCGCTATAGCGCAAAACGCGACGCTCACCGGCGATGGAGAAAATGAGCGGATCGCCGGCGGTGTGTTGGGGATTGACGTGTTTCGCGGGTTGTTTGCCGGCATTCACGAACCTGGCGTCTGGGATATCGGCGCGGTCGCCGCGACAGGCGGCATCGAGGGCGGCTTGCTCACTTCAGAGATGCTGGATGCAGCGCTGCAGGAGTTCCTCGAGACGCAGCAGCAGCGCGATCCAGGACGTTACCTGATCACTGGGCTACCGCTCTACAGCACCGAGCCGGTCAAAGCCGATGCGCTGGAGTTCGCGGACCTGTTCGCAAGCCTCTTCACCACATTGTTCCTGTTCATGGGTTCGTTCTCCGTCGTAGCCGGGATTCTGCTGGTCTTCCTGATCTTTGCCATGTTGGCCGAGGAGCGGAAACCGGAAATGGGTATCGCCCGCGCGGTCGGGATGCACCGTGGCCAGTTGATTCAGACCTTCATCGCCGAAGGCATGATCTACAACGTCGGCGCGGCGGCAGTTGGCGTCGTCCTGGGCATCTTGATTGCGCTGGGCATGATCGCGGTGCTCAACAGCCTGGTCAGCAGCTTCGGCTTCAGCCTGAGCTGGTCGATCACGATCAAGAGCATCGTCATCTCCGCCGGTCTGGGGCTCGTGATCACCTTTGTCACGGTGGTGTTCTCCAGTTTCCGAGCCAGCCACTTGAACATCGTCGCCGCAATCCGCGATCTGCCCGATGAGCGATACGAAGAGCCGCTGCCCTGGACGCGCGCTCGGTTGCTGCGCAATGTCGCGGGTCTCTTCACCACGCCGCTGGGACTGCTATTGATACCGACCACGCTGGTCACGTTGCCGCTGTTTATGATCCCTGCGCTGCTGTTGGAGCGGAGCGGGCGTCGCGGGCTACGTTCGACTGCACCGCGGCTGATCCTGCCTGCCTGGCGACTGATGCAGTGGAATCCTCAATGGTGGGCGACGTTCATCGTCGGCGGGTACGCCATCATGCAGGCGGTTGGCCTGAATGACAACAACCTGTTCACGTACATGTTGGGCGTCTCGCTGATCCCGCTGGGGATCGTCATGGGACTGGTCAGGCTGCCGCGCCTACCATCGCGTCCGCTCTACACGCTTGGCGCGGCAGTGTTGCTTTTACTGTGGTTCATCCCCAACGGCTGGCACGAGGACTTCTGGAACACCACGTTGAACGGCGGTCCCGAACTCTTCGTACTCGCCGGCGCCATGCTGACCGCCGGAGGCACGCTGCTGCTCGTCTTCAACCTCGACCTGCTCGTCGGAGTGATCCGCCGAGTAGGCGGCGTCAGCGGCAAACTCGCTCCCATTGTGCAGACCGCGGCGGCTTACCCCGCGTCGACGCGCTATCGCACCGGGCTGACCATCGCGATGATCGCGCTGATCACATTCGCTCTGGTCAACTTCACCACGATCAACGCGTCGTTCCAGGATGCGTTCACCACCGACGATGCCCTGGGCGGCTACGAGGTGATCGTGATCGACACCGACGCGACGAACCTTGGGGATCTTCGTGAGGCGCTCGAGGCCGCCGGCGCGAATGACGTGTTGGCTGAGATCGACGAGTCGGGCGCGATCGAAGTCGGACCAACGCAGGGCACACCGGTGCGAGCCATCGAGTGGGAGGAATGGGATTCCTTCGCCCAGACGCCGCTGCTGGACGGCAGCGGCGCGCCGATCATCAGCCGACCTATGTCGGATGTCATCGCTCCCGAGGATCGCGAGTACGCCATCGTCGGCGGCATCGATGTCGGCTTCGTCAACGGACAACAGATCGGCTTCCTCGCTCGATCCCGCTTCTACGACTCGGACGAGGCAGTCTGGGCCGCGCTGGGCAGCGGCGCGCCCGTAGCCGTGGCAACCGCCGAGGCGCTGGGCGACGGGTTCTCCGGTTTCGGCGCCGGCAACGATCCTTGGTCAATGCCCGGCAACGTCACAGAAGACTCCACCATCCTTCCGCGAACGACAATCGAGATTGGCGTTGGCGACGCTTCGGTGCAGGTGGAGTTGATTGCGGTAATCAGCTTGACCGTCGGCGCGGTGCGGCTGGCTGGCGACGACAGCGTCCTGCCCTCGCTGCTCGTGCCAGCCAACCAGGTCGTCCGAGCGATCAGCGACCCGCTCTACACGCGCCACTTCGTGTCGGTCGTAGACGGCGTCGATTCCATCGATGTGGCGCAGGGCATCGAGCGCACGCTGCGCGTGGAGACGGTTGATGTACAGGGAGAGCTGGAAGACCAGCAAGCCTTTCAGAGCGGCTTCCTTGCGCTCTTCCAGGCGTTCATCGGGATCGGACTTGTGGCGGGATTGGCGGCGCTGGGGGTGATTGCAGTTCGCGCGGTGGTCGAGCGTCGCCAGCAGATCGGCATGATGCGCGCGATCGGCTTCCATTCGCGCATGGTCGGGTTGGAATTGCTTCTGGAAATGGGTTTCATCGCCCTGCTGGGCCTGCTGCTGGGTACTGCGTTGGCGCTTGGCATGGCCTATCGCCTGTTTGCCGAGGGCACGTTCGGCGACGATGTGTCGATGGTTGTGCCAGTCGGCACGATCCTGCCGATCCTCTTTGGCGCGTTGGCCGCGTCGTTGGTCCTGACCTTCATTCCTGCCAGACAGGCCGCCCGCACGACGATTGCCGAGGCGTTGAGATATGAGTGACGACACCGACCCGACGACGCTGCTGCGCGAACTCGCCTTTGGATACGACCGCGATCTGTCGTTCGATGCGCAGACCGCGCCGGCCGGCGAGCGCGGCGGGATCTCAGTAGAGCGGTTCGAGATCACGTCGCGCTACGGCGAGCGAGTCAGCGGACTGCTGGTTCAGTCGGTCGAGGTTGAAGGACCCCGCCCGCTGGTCCTGGTCGGGCATCCCGGCACGTTGGACAAGTCGAGCGACTATGTGCTCTGGCCGGCGGAACAGTGGGTTCAGCGAGGCGCGATCTGCGCCACCATCGACCAGGCCGGGCACGGCGAACGCGCCAGGCGGCCGGTGACGATGGAGGACTTCCAGCGTTGGCCGATGCGACGGCTCGATCAGTCGCTGCAGACCGTCGTCGACTGGATGCGCACGCTGGACTATCTCTCCGAGCGTCCCGAGGTGGACGAGTCGAGAGTCGGATTCGTCGGATTCTCGATGGGCGGCATGAGAGGCGCGCCGTTCGTGGGTCTCGACGACCGTATCAAGGCCGCCTCCTTCTGCATCTCCGGCGCAAGCACGCTGTCCGGTCGCGGCGGCGCGGCGGGCGAGCTTGCCGACCAACTCACTGATCCCGGCGTCTACGCGCCGATGATGGCGGGCCGCGCCATCCAGGTCGTGGCCGGTGAGCACGATGACTTGATCACACCCGAGGCGACGCAGCGCTTCTACGACCTGCTCTCCGAGCCAAGAGAGCTGGTCTGGCTTCCGTGCGGTCACTGGGACTTCATGCCCCAGGGCATCCAGCCGGTCGGGCCGTTCCTTGAGCGGGAGCTTGGCTTCGGCGACTAGCCCAGCACGCCCGACGCGGTCAGCTCCGCCACTTCCTCCGCCGTGTAGCCGAGCACGTCTGTGGCAACCTCAAACGTGTCTTCGCCGAACAGCGGCGCCGGCGAGGCGAGGTAGCCCGGCGTGCCATGCAGCTTGACGATCGGGCCGTCGTAGAGCGAGATGCCCGTCTCGGGGTGATCGAGGTAGGCGTAGAAGCCGCGCTCGGCGAGATGATCGTCGTGCTCGCACATGTCCTCGGCGTCCTGGACCAGCGCAGCCGGGACTCCGACCGATTGCAGGTGGATCGCGAGCGAGGCGGCGTCGAACGACGCCGTCCAGGCGGAGATCGCCTGGTTCAGTTCGTCCTCGTGTCGCCGCCTGCCGAGCAGCGTCGCGAAGCGGTCGTGGGATGCGAACGATGAGCCTTCCGCGACCGCGCAGAGCGACTCCCACTCGGCGTCGTCGCGGACGGCAATCGCGATCCAGCGCTCGCGGCCCGACGGATCGTCGGCGCTGCGGTAGATGCCGTGGGGAGACATCCAGCTGGACTGGTTGCCCTTGCGATCCTGGTTGACGCCGTTGACCGTGTAATCCATCAGCGCCGGACCCATCGTCGCCGCGACCGACTCGATCTGGGCCAGTTCGATCCGCTGACCCTGGCCGGTGCGCCGCCGATGCCGCAGCGCGGCCAGGATGGCGATCACGGTATGCCCGGGATTGATCGCGTAGTCCGGATAGTTGGTGCCCACGCCGACGGGCCGCCGCTCGGGATCGCCGGAGAGGTGCGAGATGCCGGTCGTCGGCGTCAACACCGCGCCGAAACCGAGGAAGTCGCGGTGCGGCCCCCAGAGCCCTTGCATCGGCTGGTAAGCCGCGATGATGTCGGGCTTGACCTCGCAGAGTTCCTCGTAGGTCAGGCCCCAGCGCTCGAAGATCCGCGGCGTCAGGTTGGAGAGGAAGATGTCGGACCGCTCGATCAGCCGCAGCGCGACGTCGCGCGAGCCTTCGGCCGACATGTTGAGCAGGAACGAACGCTTGTCGGCGTTGAAGTTGTTGAAGTAGGCGCAGACGTTGTAGCCCGACTTGCCCGGCTTCTGCGGTTGACCCAGGCGCAGGCCGTCGACCCGCGCTTCCGACTCGATCCGGATCACCTCTGCGCCGAAGTCGGCCAATGTGCGCCCGGCGATCGGCCCCGCGCCGAACCAGGAGAAGTCGGCCACGCGGATGCCGTCAAGCGGGCGGGTCCCGTTGGATGACGTCATATCGCGCCCTCTCCGGCGAATGCGATCAGGTCCTCGGCGGGGATACCGACCTCGTCGACCCATACTTCCTGGTTGTGTTCGCCAATCTGGGGCGCCGGCCGGCGAATGCTGGTCGGCGTGTCGGAGAGTCGGTACGGCGGTCCCGGCATTCGGACCTGGGCGTCGTCGCTGCCCAGCCTGGTCGGCTGATCGAACTCCAGCCACCATTCGCGGGTGTTGAGATGCTCGTCATCGCCGATGTCGGCCGGCGACGCGACCATGCCGATCAGCAGCCGGCGGGCCTGTCCCTGTTCGTAAACCTCCAGCGACGCCTTGGAGGCGTAGAACGCGGTCAGCACTTCCTGCGCGCGCGACATGACCGGTCCGAGATCGTCCAGCGTCGAGCCCAATGCCAGATCGCGCATGTTGAACGACGCGAACGTCTCGGCGTACTCCGGCTCGGTCAGTTCTTCCGCCCGTCCCTCGTCGTCCATCCAGCGGATTAACTCGCTCCAGGGCGCGCCGAAGCCGGGAATGCCGACGGCCGAGTAGATGTAGCCGTCCTGCGTCTGATAGGTGCCGATGCCCGGCATCCGGTGTTGCTCACCCATCCGCTCCCGCGACGTGTGCTGGAAGTCCCACTGCAGGTGCGCGGTCTCCTGGCAGATCGAGAGCGCCTCCTGCATCGACGTCTCGACGCGTTGTCCCTCGCCGGTCGTCTCAGCCTGGAGCAGCGCGAGCAGCGCCCCCTGCGCAGCCGAGATGCCGCCGACGATGTACGCCTGGTTGCCGGCGATTCGCATCGGAGAGCCGTCCGGATAACCGGCCAGCGTGGCAATGCCCGAGGCCGCCTGGGCAATCAAGTCGGTGACCTGCCAGCCGGCGCGTGGTCCGTCGAGGCCGAATCCCGTGATCGAGACCCAGACGAGCGCGGGTTGGGCGTCCATGTAGGCCTCGGGATCGACGCCGTGCTCGGCCAGTTCGGCGCGCTCGGCGGCGGTCCAGGACTCAACCACGATGTCGGCCGTCTTGACCAGCTCCCCGAACAGCCAGCGGCCGTCGTACTGGCCCAAATCGGCGGTCACCGAGCGCTTGTTGGCGTTGAAGTACCAGAAGCGCAGCGACGTCTCGCGCCCCGGCGTGCCGTTCCAGTAGGGCGCCCGCCCCCGCGAAGGGTCGCCGCCGACCGGCTCGACCTTGATCACGTCGGCGCCGAGATCGGCGAGGAGCTTGCCGCAGTACCAGCCCATCTCGGAGGTGAGGTCGAGAATCAGGACGCCGTCGAGTGCTCCTGGTGCCATGCGAGATAGCCTATCGTGACCTCAGGAGAGACCCGATGGTGCTCGAAGACGTGGACCGCGACGCCGCTCACGAAGTAACGCCGATGTCGGAGATTCGGCGTTGGAAGGGGATGAGGCTCGAGGAGTACGTGGAGCTGTATCCGGTCTGGGCGGACTGGGTGCGCGACGGCGACGAGTTGATGTACGACGCAGACGGCGGGGCATGGGTGCCGCGGTGGGATCCCGAGTTGGGAGTGGGGATTGGCTGGGAGGATGACGAGGAGTTCACTCCGGACATGGTTGAGGGGCTGATCGCAGAGTCGAAGCGAGCGCTGGAAGAGGTCAAAGCCGGTCGGTACTACACACTGGATGATCTGGATGCTGAAGACGGCATTGCGGATTAGCAGTGCCCTATCAGGTCAGGGTGTCGGAAGAAGCGAGGGAGCAGCGAAGAAGTCTGGCTCCAGGTCCGAAGCGCGCTGTCCGGGAAGCGCTGCGGGAAATGGAGAACGATCCTTACGGGCCGGATACGATTCGACTCCGGCGACCTGAGATCCGGTACCGCGTTCGTGTAGGCGACTACCGGATCGTCTTTCGTCCCGGCCCAGGCGAGCAGGAAGTTGTGGTCACGCGGATCGGCCATCGCAGTTGGGTGTATGAGGGCTTGGAGGCCGGCAGCAATCCTGCCTGAATCTGGCGACCACTCGGCAAGGGATCCGCAAGAGTATCGCTGTTTCTCGCGCCTAGTGACCCTGAACGCGTTTCGGATGCTGTTGTCCGTTGCGCGCCTTGGTGACGAAGTGGGGGAAGAAGTCACCCTTCGAAGGCGGCGACCGCAGTTACGCCCCAACCGCCACCTTCACGTTCGCTGGCAGCCTTGAGGTGAACACCTCGACCGCTTCTCGGACCATTTCTTCGAGGACTTCGGCGGCGGGGCGGAGTTCGTGGAGGAGGCCGGAGATTTGGCCGGCGGCGTTCATCAGCAGATCGTCTCGATCGCCCTGCTTGGCCGCTTCCGCAATGTCGGCGATCAGGAGGCCCTGCAGGCCCATGGGCAGGGCCTGGGTGCCGGAGTCCTCCCAAGCTTCGATCAGCTCGTTGGTGATGTTGCGCATCGTCTTGCCCGAGTAGAGGCGGGTGACGCGGGTGTCCTCGTCGCCCGCGGCGAGGATGCGGCGCTTGCGGAACTCGTCGAGGTTGGCTTCCTGCGTAGGAATGAAGACGGTGCCGCACCAGACGCCGACGCAGCCCATGGCAAGCGCGGCGGCGAGTCCTCTTCCGTCGCCGATGCCGCCGGCGGCGATCACCGGCTTGGGCGCGACCGCGTCGAGCACCTGCGGCAGCAGCGCCATGGTGCCGATCCGGCCCGTGTGTCCGCCCGCCTCGTGGCCCTGGGCGACGACGATGTCGGCGTTGCCCTCATGAACGCGGCGGGCGTTCTTGACGTTGCCGACCAGCGAGATGACTTTGCCGTTGGCCTCGTGGACCTGGTCGACGAACGGCGCGGGATTGCCGAGGCCGGTGGCGAGGACGGGAACCTGCATGCCCGTGATCGTGTCGACCTGGTCCTGCGGCGTGAAGCGCGGCGTGCGCACGTCGGCCCGCGGCGCCTGGACATCGGGCAGGTCAAGGTCGGCGCGAATGCCGCCGATCACTTCCTTGTGGTCCTCGGGCAGCAGGTCGCGCGGGTCCGCCGGCCGCTGACGACCGCTGGGCTGCGCCGCGACATTGGAAGGGACGAGAATGTCGACGCCGAACGGACGGTCGGTGAGGTCCTGGATACGGCGAATCTGCGCTTCGAGCCGGTCCGGCGGGAAGCCGGCCGCGCCGAGCACGCCGAGTCCGCCGGCGTTCGAGATCGCCGCGACCAACTCGGGTCCGGCGACGCCGCCCTGTCCGCCGCCCACGGTCGGGCCCATGCCCGCCAGGGCGATCGGGTACTCGATGTCGAGCAGGTCGCACATCTCGGTGTGGAGGATCGGTCGCGTCATGTTGCACCAGTGATTCGCCGGATCGAATGCCGGATTGGAAGATTGTGGCTTGCATTGTTCCTGCAACAACACACGCGGTCAATCGCGCGCGACTCGCATTGGCGGCCCCGTGTCGGGAGTAAGATGAGCGCATGAGGATTCGTGCAGGGCTGGACGCAGCGTCGGCGCTGGCGATTCGGATCTGGGCGCGAGTCCGCAAGACCGTGTTGATCCTGGTCGGCGCGGCGGTCCTGTTGATGCTGCTGATCGTCGTGCTGCAGTCGGGACTGGGGGTCGACAGCGACGAGACCATCACCGACAGTCACCGACCGGAGATCGTGGGTGGCGACTAGCTCATCTATTGGAGCCCCCCTC
>JAPPBK010000390.1 GCA_026705105.1 Chloroflexota bacterium
CCCGCGGCGGGGGCACACCGGCCGGATCTCGACGGTGTACTCCAGCCCGTTGGTCAGGTTCGGCGCCTCGAATGACGTGGTGCTCGCGTTGCTCCCGGGTATGTTGGTCCAGTTCGGGCTCCAGTCGACGTCATCCGTGCTCCTGTAGCGGTACTGGTACCGCGTCAGCTCGCTGCCGACGAGCCGGTCCCAGGTCAGCGTCACGCGCGTGTCGCCGGGCGAGGCGGTGAGGTTCTCGATGTCCGAGGCAGGCAGCTCCGCGTTCTCGTTGGTGAAGCCGTCCGCTTCCTTGCCGGTGAGGTCCTTGATGGGGTTGGCTGCGGAACCGGGCTTGGTGTAGGTCACCGTCACCGTCTCGTCGCGTCCCGCCGCGCTGGCCAGGGTCAGCGTGACTACGTTACCGGCGATGGACACCATAGTGGGGTTGACCGCCGAGCCGCCCGCAACGCGCACCGAGAATGCGGAGTTGGCCGGGGCGGTGGTGTTCAGGTCCTCGCTGTAGATCAGGTATACCTCGTCGTCGTCAAACTGGGCCACCTCCAGGGCGGGCGCCACGGTGTCCACCCTGTGGCCGGGCTGCGGAGCCTGGGCCGGCAGGGTCCGCAGCGCCGCCACCGTGGCGTCGCCCATCTGCGTGATGGTCCCGCCGTTCAGCTCCAGCGGGTTGGCGCCCCACGAGACGCCGTCGTGGTCGTCCCCGTCCCCCGACGCCACCGTGTAGGTGAACACGAGCTCCGTGCTGTCCGAGCCGCTGGAGTAGCGGGCCTGGCGCGTGTTCCCCGCGACGTCGATTGCGAAGTACGGCGTACCGCTCGTCGCGTCCACCGTCACCACCTCGTTGAAGGTCACCGTGACCAGGATGTTGTCTCCCACCCCGTAGTAGCCGTTGGCCGGCGTCGACGTCACCGCCGCGCCCGTCGCCTTGAGGACGTCGTTGTCCGTGATGGTGAACGTGGCCCGTTCCCCGCCCGGCGCGTGGTTGAATGCGTTCGTAGTCCCCTGGGGACGCCGAATGTCCGCGAAGAACCTCTCCGCTTCCTCGATCTCCACGTCTTCCTTCGCTACCAGCGTCACCGTCTTCGACGCCACCCAATCCTGGCCTCGCCTGCGCCACTCCTCCGGGTGCACATTGAGGTTCAGCGAGACGTGGACGAAGTCCTCATTGAGAATGGCAGTGTCTCCCACGGTTAAAAGGGCCAGCGTGACCACGTTCCGCGGCATTGCGACACCCGCGTGGGCCACGAAGTCCACCACGTGGGTCACGCTGCCGCCTTCCTCCACCGTTTGAGAGGCCTGCCGGTGCGACGCCGTCACGTAGAGCCCTGAGGCCGGCACCTTCACGTCCACCGTGGCCGAGTTGCGGGTCGGATGCGGCAGGTGGTCGTCACCTCCATCCAACGTCACCGTGAACGTGCCTGATGTGTTGCCGCTATAGCTGGCCCCGCGGAAATTCACCGTCTTGGTGGTCTCGCCCGCCGGAATCACGACTTCGTCGTCAACGTCGCCCGTGAAGCTCTCCGCATACGTGTCCGTCTGGCTCAACGAAAACGCTAGCGTCAGGTCATTGGTGGCGTCCGTGTTCGAGCGGGTGAACGTGAAGACCACCGACGCCAGCACCGGCGTGAGGTCCGCGTGGGAGACGCTCACGCTCACCCGCGGGACCGTGCTCCCGTTGGTCACGTCCTGGTCCCCGAAGCTCGCCAGGGCATTACGATTCGCGTCCTCCAGCGGGTTCAGGGCCGGCTTCTCATACGCCACCTTCATCCCGGTGTCGTTGTGGGCGATGCGCCTGGCCAGCGTGAGCACCACCGTGCTCCCGTCCACGTCCACCGTCGCGTTCGTCGCCAGGTCCGTCTGCTCGCTTCCCCCTTGCGGCGTCGCCCTCACCGTGAACGCCGAGGCCGCAGGCGTCGACGACTCGTTCATCGGCTCGTTGAAGGTGATGGTGAGCGTGCGTCCGTCCGCCGCCAGCGTTGGCATCGTCGTACTGTCAAGCATCGGCGGCACGCTCTCCGCCAGCTCGTTGCGCACGTTAGTGTCCCCAACGTCCGGCGTCGGGTTTCCGTACCGGTCCACCAGCTTGTTGTCCGTGCCGGACGCCGGCCGCTCGTAGGCCACCTTCACGTCCGTGTCGGCCCCCGTCACCGGCGTGTCCAGCGTCAGCGTCACCGTGCTGCCGGCGATGGTGGGCGTGCCCGTCAGCGTCTGCGTCGTCCCCCCGGAGCCCTTCTTCACCGTGAACGCGCTGTTTGCCAGATTGGCCGCCTCTCCCAGCGTCTCGTGGAAGGTGATCACCAGCGAGGTCCCGTTCACGGAGGCGTCCCTAATCTCCGGCGCCTTCGCGTCCTGCGATACGTAGATGTCCCTCACCACGTGGCCCGTCCACGTGTCGGGCAAGTCGGTCGTGACCTCGAGGAACGTAGTGGCGCCGCTGAGAGAGTAGGGCCCGTCGTCGCACACGTGCACGGCCAGCTTCGGCTTGTCCGCCTGGGCTATGGCCCGGTCGAAGGTGAGGGTGAATGCGTCCGAGTCGGAAGTCGCCTTCACCATCTCGTAGGTGTTGCCGCCGGACGTGAACTGCGGGTCGCTCATGTCTCCCAGTCCGGCGTCGGCGTCGAATCCGTGAGTAGTGCGAACGGCCGCCACCATGACCTCCCGCGCGCCGCCGATGAGCTCGAAGTCACCCGCCAGGACCGGCGCCGCGCAGGTTGCCGCCGCCGTCACCGCGGTCGTAGGGGAGCTGTTCAACGGCCCCTCGGAGTGCCCCGCGTCGTCGGTGAACCTCACCTGCAACCTAATCCTCTTGCCCACGTCCGCGCTGGTCAGGGTGTAGGTTGGGCCCGTCCCGATGTTCTCCTGTTCCACATTGCTGCCGATGGCTGCCATCCGCTGCCACCGGTAGGTGACCGTGTGCTCGATGCCGTGGACCCCGTTTCCGTCCGTGATTGCCGAAATGTTCGCCCGCAGCGTCGCAGGCACCCGGTACACATTCCCCACGGTGATCGACGGCGTGCCCGCAGCGGCAGCGTTGGTCACGGGCAAGACAGTCCCGCTGATGCCAATGGGAACTTGATTGGTGGAGGTGGTGAATGCACCGGTCGAGGCGTGGTTCCGGAATTCCGAGCCCGTGTCGATGCTCCACGCCGGCGCGCCCCCGACGTCATGGGCGTGCCTCGCGGACGTCTGCACAATCGGCCAACCGACCGCATTGGCGCTGCCCTCCACCTTTATCCAGTAGTCCGTGAACGCGCTGAGGGTCGCGGGCGACGAGAGCGTGAACTGGTAGTCGCTGGTGCCGGCTTGCAGGTTTGACGGCCCGCTGAAGCTTGCCTCCTGCGTTCCCGCTCCGGAGCCGCTGTGCAGCGTGACGGTGGGGACCAGGGTGGTGGCTGCTCGCGACCGGAGCGTCAAGGTGACGCCAGTGAGGGTGTAGCCCGACGGGCTTCCCCCCGTCCTGAATCGCTTGGCGTAATCGCCGCCGGTCCCCATATTGTACTGGGAGTTGGCCTCGATCGGCTGCTCCAGGTTGCTCACGAGGAACCCGGACGTGTCTTCAAGGGGGGAAGGCGGCGGAGCCCCTACGCCGTTCACCCTGAGCTTGATGATACGGTTGCCTCCCACAGAGGCGTTGTCGGGGTTGGTTAAGTCGGTAGTTGGCCCAAACGCCCAGCCCGTTTGGGAGGTGTTGAGCGTGGGACTTTGCCTCGTAACGGTGGTGTGCACAAAGTTGCTGCTCTCCCGGATTCGCACGAAGTAGCTGGTGGATGGGGCCAGGATGACGCCGGTTGGAGCAGTGAATTCGGGCACGCTTCTGATCAGTGACCCCAGGGTGACGTCCAATGCCGCGGGGCCCTTGAGCGTGGCCACCGTCGGCCCCGTTGGCGTGTCCTTGTGGACCGTCACCGTCGGTACGGGCACTGCCTGAGTGTCTCTGGAGGGGTTTGTGGCCATCCTGATTTCCACGCTGGAAAGCCTGTAGCCGCCGGGGTTCAGTCCGGTTACAAACTCCTGGGCGAGGTCCGTTATGGTCCCGAGGTCGCCCCCGTCCGTCAGCCCCAGGGTGCTGATAAGCGACGCCGACGCATTGGGCGTCCCCCTGATGGACAGACGGACCACGCGCGAGCGAGGGAAGCCTACCCAGTTTCCACCGGTGTACCATCGCATCCGGTCCCCGATCGACCAGCCCGCCTGGATCCTGCCGTCTTCGGCAGTGTTGTCCGTGACCGATAGCACCACCACTTCGCTGCCGACGCGTTTCATCACCACGGCGTAGGTGGTGTCGGGCGCCAGCCCCAGGCCCCCCGGAGCCGTGAAGGTCAGCCGTCCCCGCGCGAAGGACTCCGGCGAGGTCAGCGGCCAGCAGGTGTCGGAGGGAGTCCTGTCCGCGTTCGCGACGCATACCTCCATCGTGAAGTCGTCGCCCTCCGGATCGTTCGAGTCCACCTGGACCTGGTTGAGGGTGTAGCCGCCGGAGTTGCTCCCCGTGACGAAGTGCTGCGAGAGCCACGGGTTCATGTTGGCGTCCACCTTGGCCTGTGCCATGTTGGTAGCCAGCACGGGGTCAAACTTCCCGGCCTCCGCCACCTCCGTGCTGCCGTTGAAGTTCAGCGCCAGCGCGGCGGCGAGGGCCAGCAGCGCCAAGAGTGCGCTCCTCGCAAGGCCGAAGCGAGGAGCAACCGACGGAGGGGACGACCGTCTACCGCTGGCAGGCAGCGTGTCCGCCCGACGCGACGGCTCCTGCCATTTGGCGACGCGGTCTTTCCAGGGGTGGGGCCAGCAGTTCATTGCTCGCTGGAGTTGCCCCCGTAGATCGATCCTCATGCGCTTGTTCATCCTCACTTGGCGCCGTCCCGGTTGAGCGGACGCAGCCTGACCTTGCGGCTTACGGTCAGGTCCCGCCGATCGTCATCGTGTAGACGACGCTCTGATCGGCGCCGTCGCTCACCCTGAAGCGGAAGCTCGCGGAGTCCTCGCCGCCGAAGTTCGCGGGCGGCGTGTAGACGAGCAGACCGGCGTCAACTTCGGCCTTCGCCGCCTCGTCGCCCGCGCGCAGGCTGGCGCCGGAGAGGCTGAGCGCGCCCGCGGCGGGCAGCGTAACGATCGTCACGCTCGCGAGCGGGTCGCCGTCGGCGTCGGCGTAGCTGAAGTCCGACGCCGTGAACGTGTAGGCCGCGTCCCCGTTCGTCGTCACGCTGCCGTCCGCGGCTGTGGGCGGCGCGTTGACGGGACCCGTGCTGCTCGCGTATAGGGGCGTGCCCGGGGGCAGGCCGTGCGGGAATCGATCGCGGAAGTCGTGGTTGAGGAACGCCGGTTCGTCCACGTAAAAGCCGACGTATTCGCCGTCGACGAGCGTCCAGAGCGCGTCGACGCCGCGGCTACGCGCGCAGTCCGCCAGCGCCTCAACGCTCCCGCCCTCGTGGACGAGGAGGCTGAAGCCCGCCGCGACCTCACCGACCAGGCAAGTTGCCGTGGGCTCGGCTTGCGCCTCCGCCCCGCTTGCGATCCAGACGCGGTAGACCCGCGTCCGTGAGCCGTCCGCCGAAGTCACGCTGACGCTGATGGCCGAATCCGCCCGCAGCGCGACCTGGTGGCCGTTTGCGGGGTCGCCGTCGGCGTCGGCGGGCGCGATCGATACGGCGCCCGCGGACGGTTGCGGCGTGGCCGTCACCTTGGTCTGGAGCGCGCCATCGGCGACCACGCCGGCGTATTCGGTGCGCGCCGGCGAGAACGCGCCCAGGTCCACGCCGCTCAGCTCGAGCGAGGCCAGCTCGGCTCGGGCGGACGGCGGGCCCGCCTCCGCGACCAGCGGCGTGCCGGCGGGCAGGCCGTCCGCGAACAGTTCCGCGAAGTCTCGGTTCACGAACGCCGGCGCGCCGATGAAGTGCGACACCCACTCGCCGTGGTCAAGCACGTGCAGCGCCGCCACCCCGCGCCGTCCCGCGCAGGCCACGAGCTCATCCAGGCCGCCGCCGGCGTGGACGACCAGGCTGAAGCCTTCGCTGACGCCACCGTAGAGGCAGTGGCGCTGCGGGTCGACGACGCCGAGCGCGGCGGCCACTTTCCCGGATGCGGGGAAGGGGGCGCTGACCAGCGACCGCTGGTCGGCGCCATCGCCGAACCAGACCTCGACCGCGACCGTCTTGCCCTCTTCGCTCGCGGTCAGCTCGTAGCTCGGGCCGGCGCCGAGGTCGGCCTCGAAGCTGGCGCCGTCGTCGGCGTAGCGCTTCCAGCGGTAGCGGATGTCGCCCGGATCGCCCGCGTCGGCGATGGCGGCGATCTCCGCCGTCAGGGTCTCGCCGACGCGGGCTGTGCCGGAGATCGAGGGCCGCGGCCGGGCGTCGTCCGGCACGGCCGTCACGTTGATCGTGATCGTGTAGGTCGCGGAACTCTCATCGGTTCCGTCGC
The DNA here is from genome assembly GCA_026705105.1 of Chloroflexota bacterium. Lineage (GTDB taxonomy): Bacteria > Chloroflexota > Dehalococcoidia > Bin125 > Bin125 > Bin125. The sequence continues at coordinate 6,406 of JAPPBK010000390.1, forward strand.
TGACCGTGAAGCTGAACGACGTGTACGGATCGCCGCTGGCATCCGATGGCGGCGAGTAGACGAGGGCGCCGGCGTCGATCTCGGCCCTCGACACAACCTGGTTGGCGCTCACGCCGGCGCCCGACAGGATCAGCCTGCCCAGGTCGGGCGGGGTCGCGATTCGCACGCTGGCCAGCGGGTCGCCGTCGGCGTCGGTGAAGCCGAAATGCGCCGCCGTGAAGCTGAGGGGCGTATTCTCGTTGGTCCTCAGCGCCGCGTCCGCGGCCGTCGGCGGCGTGTTGTCCTGGATCGCGCCCACGCCCGGGAAGACCTCGCTGGCCAGCGGCCCCTCGTCCCCGCCGTCCGCGTCCGTGAACTCGACCTCGACCGCGACCCGCTTGTCCAGCTCGGCCGCGGTCAGGGTGTAGGTCGCGTCCGTGCCCAGGTCGGCCTCGAAGCGGTCGCCGTCGGCGGCGTAGCGCTTCCACTGGTAGCGGAACTCGCCCAGGCCGTCGGCGTCGGCGATTCCAGAGGTCGCGGCCGCCAGGGTTTGCCCGACTCGGGCCGCGCCCTCGATTACGGGCGCGCCTGTCGCCGGATCGTTGACCGCCGCGATCCGGATGGAGATGCGGTAGGCCATGGCGCTGTCGGCCGCGCCGTCGTTGACCAAGAACCAGAGCGCAGTGAAGGGTTCGCCGTTCGCGTCCCGCGGCGGGGTGTAGACGAGACGGCCGGCGTCGATCTGGGACCGCGCGACCACGTCGCCCATGCGCACGCCGGTCCCGGAGAGAGTGAGGGCGCCGCTGGGCGGCGGCACGATCGTCACGCTCGCGAGCGGGTCGCCGTCGGGGTCGGAATAGTTGAAGTCGGCCGCGCTGAACGTGTAGGCCGTGTCCTCGCTCGTGGTTACGACGCCGTCGGACGCGCTGGGCGGCGCGTTGCCGTGACCCTCGCTGCCCGTGGCCGGCTCCGGTTCGGGCGAGTCGACCTCGACCGCGCTGCTGGTGAACCAGCGGCCCGGCTCGGCGCCCTCGGGCAGGAAGCGGGCCCGAGGCAGCAGGCGATCGCCCCAGGCGTCCGCTGCGCGGACCTGCAGCCCAAACTCGACCCGGCCGTCGGCCAGCCGGCGCGCCGCGATGCGCACGTCGGCGGCGAGATCCTGCTCGTCCCCGTCGATCGTGCCGCTGACCAGCCAGCGGCCCGGCTGGGCGTCCTCGGGCAGGAAGCGGATCCGAGGCAGCAGGCGCTCGCTCCAGGTGTCCGCCCCCGTTCGCGTCCGCAGTCCGAACTCGACCCGGCCGTTGGCCAGCCGGCGCGCCACAATCCGCAGCTCGGCGGTTGCCGCCGGCGGAGCGACGACGGCGTCGATGCGCAACGCCTCGCTCGACGCCCGTCCGTCCGAGGCCCAGGCCAGCAGCGTCGCCGCCCCCTCGGCCAGCGCCGTCAGACGCAGGCGCTCGCCCGCCAGCGCGAACTCGACCACGCCGGCGGCCCCCTCTTCCTCCACCGTGTAACTCAGTTCGTCGCCCTCCGGATCGCTGAACCACTCGCTCAAGCGCAGCTCGCGCGGCTCGCCGCCCAGACTCAGCTCGATCGCCGGCAGCGGCCTCGCGACCGGCGGCTCGTTGGCCCGCTCCTGGCTCAGCGCGACCACGTAGGTCGCCGCGCGCGAACCGTCGGCCGACGTCACCGTGACGCGCAGCTCCAACCCGTCCGCCAGCGCCACTTGGTGACCCTCGGTCTCCGGGTCGGCGTCGGCCGGCTCGATCGCAACCGCCGCCGCAGCCGCGACCGGCGTCGCCTCGACCGTGGTCAACTCCAACTCCGCCGGCGCCTGCTCCGCATAGCGGAAGCGGGCCGGCGCGAAGCCCGCCAACTCGACGCCGCTCAGGCGCAGGTCGCGCAGGCGCGCCACCAGCGCGTCAGGCATGTTGTAGCTGTACAGACGCGCGTCCTGGGCGTCCGCCACCCAGACCAGCTCGCCGTCCGACCAGATGCCCGACGGGCGGCCGTTGCCCGCCTTGAGCAGCGACCGGAAACTGAACTCCTGCTCCTCCTGACGCCGCAACTCGCCCTCGACGATCCGGTAGGCCAGCAGCCGCCGCGAAACGTCGTCCGAGATCCAGATCGTCGTCCCGTCCGACCAGATCCCGCGCGGACTGCCGTTCAGCGAGTGCAGCCGGTAGCGGGCCAGCAACTCGCCCGGGTTCATCGAGTAACAGAACAGCTCGTCGGCCACCGCGTCCAGCACGTACATCGACGCGCCGTCCGACCAGATCCCGCGCGGGTCGCGGTTGTCCTCGTGCAGGTCGAACTCGCGCGCCTCCAGCCGTTCGCCTGTCGCCAGCCGGTAGGCGAAGATCCGGTCTGCGCCCGAGTCCGACACCCAGATCACGTCGCCGTCCGACCAGACCCCGTGCGCGAACCGGTTCGCCCCGGCCAGCACAATCTCCAGCGCCTCGCGGCGTTCGCCCGTGCTCAGGTCGTAGGCGTAGATCCGGTCTCCGCCACTCTCGGCGTTGTCGACCACATACAGCGTCTCGCCGTCCGACCAGACGCCCGTCGGACGTTCGTGCTCGTCGGCCAAGCGCTCGATGTCCCGCTTCACGTTCCAGTCGAAGTCCTCCTCCGAGGGCGTCGCGACCGCCGGTCCGCCGCCGCTGCTGCCGCCGACGGAGGGGGTCCGTGCGGTGCTGGTCGCGGGCGCCACCGTGCCCGTGTCCGGGAAGACCTCGCTGACCAGCGGTCCCTCGGCGTTGTTGTCGCCGTCAGTGAAGCTGACCTCCACCGTGAGCCGCTTCTCCAGCTCGTCCAGGGTCAGCTCGTACGTCGGGTCGGTACCCAGGTCGGCCTCGAAGGTGGCGCCGGTCGCGTCGTAGCGTTTCCACTGGTAGCGGAAGGCGCCCAGGCCGTCCCCGTCCGCAATGTCGGAGGTGTCGGCGGTCAGGGTCTGGCCGACCTCGGCCCTGCCCTCGATCGTCGGCCGGCCCGTGGCCGGGTCGGGCACGGACGTGACGTTGATCGTCATCAACTTGGCGGCCTCCGCCTGCGACGAGCCGCTGCGGACGGTGAAGCTAAATCTCGCGTAGTCCGTCCCGTTGCCGTGTTCGGCGGGCGTGTAGACGAGCAGGCCCGCCTCAAGGTCGGCCCGCGAGACCCGGCCGCCGAATGAGGTGTCGCCGGAGAGGGCGAGCGCGCCCACGGCGGGCGGGCCCAGGATGAGCACGGTGTCGAGGGGATCGCCGTCGACGTCGGAGTAGCCGAAGTCCGCCAACGTGAACGTGTAGGGCGTGTCCTCGTTCGTCGTGACCGTGCCGTCCGCCACCGTCGGGGAGTCGTCCACGGCTGTCACGTTGATCGTGATCGTGTAGGTGTCGGCGCTCTCGTCCGTGCCGTCGCTGACCTTGAAGGTGAAGCTCGTGTAGCCCGGCCCGTTGGCGTTCTCGGGCGGCGTGTAGACGAGATTGCCGATGTCGCCCGCCGCCACCACGTCGCTGGCGTTCACGTCCGCGCCCGAGAGGGTGAGTGCGCCCAGGGCGGACACGGTCACGATCCGCACGCTGGCCAGCGTGTCGCCGGGGTCCGCGTCGGAGAAGCTGAAGTCCGCCGCCGTGAAGGTGTGGGGCGTGTCCTCCAGCGTCGTCACCGT
>JAPPBK010000267.1 GCA_026705105.1 Chloroflexota bacterium
CAAATTGTCACGCACGACAGCGGGTCCAGGCAATAGCGCGGAGCGTAGGCGACTTGACAGCACCAGCGTATCGGTGCAAACTGCCGGCATGGGAGATCGTACGAATGTTCCGCACACGTGCGCTGTGCATGTGCTACCATGCCATTATGTCATGTTCCGCGCTCAGGCGCGTCGCGCAGGACTGCGGAACATCGTAGGTCGCAGCCTCAGCGAATGAACGGGAGAACGGCCCATGTCAGAACCGACCACAGTCCAGGCAGCGACGGATGAGATGCCGCCGCGGCGCGGCAAGCGGGGGCCTCGCTCGGACAAGCCGGAGCGCATCCTCGAGTTTCTGCGCAGTTACTTCGCCGAATACTCGTATCCGCCCTCGGTCCGCGACATCGTCGAGGGCTGCAAGCTCTCGTCCACGTCCGTGGCCGACTACAACCTCAAGATACTTGAGCGCGAGGGGCACATCCGTCGCGACCGGGAACGAGCGCGGACGATCTCGCTGACGCAACCCGTTGAGCCGACGCGGATCGAGTCCAGTCCGTTCTCGGTCGGGATTCCGCTGCTCGGGACGATTGCCGCCGGCACGCGTTCGCTGGTTCCCGAAGGTGTCGATGTCGCTCACGCAGAGAGTCGAATCACTGTGACGCCCGACATGTTGGCCGGGCGCGACCCGGAACGGGTCTTCGCGCTGACCGTCCGGGGCGACTCGATGATCGACGCGCTGATCGCGGACAGCGACACGGTGATCCTGGAAGAGGCGACGAGCGTCGACAACGGCCAGATGGCGGCTGTCTGGCTGCGCGACGACAGCGACAACTACTGCACGCTCAAGCGGGTCTACTACGAACACGGCCAGGTGCGCCTGCAGCCCGAGAATCCGACGATGGATCCGATCTACACCGACGAGTCGAACATGCAGATTCAGGGCCGCGTCGTCTCAGTCATCCGGCATCCGCGCTGAACGGGGCGACCGAAGGGGCGCAACCCTTCGTTCACCATCGGCTCAACGCCCCCCTCTGCCTTCGGCATCTCCCCCCGCTTCGCGGGGGGAGAGGGGAGTGGGGGAGCATCGTGCGTGCCATGCCTAGACTGAACTCGTGCCGCCAGTTCTGACCCTGGACGATGTGAGCATCGAATACCGCACGCGTGAGGCGCCCGTGCGCGCGGTGCGCAACGCCTCGTTGAGCATCGAACGCGGCGAGATCATGGCGTTGGTCGGTGAGAGCGGATCGGGCAAGACCACGCTCGGCCTCGCGGTGCTGCGCATCCTGCCGCGCAACGCGAGGCAGACGTCGGGGACGATCCGCTACGAGCGCCGAGACGTCGGCGAGATGGATCGGGCCGAACTGCAGCGCATCCGCGGCGATCAGATCTCGATGATCTTCCAGGACCCGATCGCAGGACTCAATCCGATCATTCCGGTAGGCCAGCAAGTCGAGGAAGTGATCACCTCACACCGCGAGGTAGGCAAGCGGGACGCGCGGGAACAGGCGCTGGAAGCGCTCAACGCGATGCAACTGGCCGACCCGGTACGCATCTCCAAGTCGTTCCCCGGCGAACTCTCGGGCGGGATGTGCCAGCGGATCATGATCGCGATTGCGACCGCGCTCGATCCGCAGGTGCTGATCGCCGACGAACCGACCGCATCGCTCGATGTCACGGTGCAGGCGCAGATCCTCTACGAGCTGCAACGCCTGCGCGAGGAGCGGGGCACGGCGATCCTCCTGATCACGCACGACATGGGCGTGGTCGCGCAGGTCGCCGAACGAGTGGCGATCATCTACGCCGGACGGCTGATGGAGGTCGACGACATCGTCCCGCTCTATCAGCAGCCGAAACATCCCTACACCTGGGCCTTGCTGGACACGCTGCCGCGCCTGGACCGGCGGCGCGCCCGGCTGCGGCAGATTCCCGGCGGCCTGCCCGACCTGACGGACGAGGAGCTGGGCGAGCACTGCGCCTACATGGCGCGATGCCCCAAGGCCCTGACTGTCTGCCGCACCGAACCGGAGCCGGAGTTGGTCGAGGTCGTCGGCGGCCGCATCGGCCAACGCGTCGCCTGCTACAACCCGGTCGAGTCGGTCTGACAGCGGCGTTTTGACGCCGGGAATCTCGCTAGCGCCGGCCGGCGCCGGCGAGTTCGGCAACCAGCAGTTCGATGGCCAGGTCCTCCGGCAACCCGCCTTCGTCGCGGCGGTACTCGATGATCGAGACCTCGGCGTCGAGGATCCGGGCGAGGGCCGCGTCGGCCGATGCCTGGGTGTAGCGCTGGGCCTGGCGACGCAATCGACGGGCCAGCCAGTCGAAGCGCAGGCCGGCGGACTCCTGGATGTCCTGGTCCGAACCGCCGCGGTCCATCACTTCCCGCACGACTACCAGTTGCCGGTAGGTGCGGGCCAGCATCGACAGGATTTGCCGATCGTCGACGCCGTCGGCGCGGACGCCGTCGAGCGCCTGCATCGCATCGGCCAGCCGACGCTCGGCGACCGCGTCCACGAGGTTGAAGATCGTGAACGAGCGCGAGGCCGGCACCATCGCCTCGACGATCGTCTCGTCGACATTCGACTCGCCGGCGTAGAGCGCGAGCTTGTCCACGGCCTGGGTCAACACCCCGCGATCTCCGCCGGCTCGCTCGACCAGGGCCTGCGCCGCGTTGCGGGTCAGGTGCAGGTTGCGCTGTCTGACCTCGCCCCGTAACCAGCCGAGCGCTTCCTCCTGTTTCAAGCGGGCAAACTCGCGGACATCGGCGAGCGGCCGGATCAGTTCCAACAGCTGGTTGTTGCGGCGCAGCTCGTCCTCGACGAACACCAGCACCGTTGAGGCTGGGATCTGTTGCAGCAGATCGGGCAGACCATCCCACTCGCCAAGCTGACGCCGGCGGCCGCTCTGGGCGCCTTCGAATCGGGCGCATATTCCGTCAACTCTGACCCAGCGCACACCGCCGAGGAATGGCGCCGCCGAGGCGGCCGCGCCGAGCTCGCCGAGCGACACGCGAGCGCCGTCGAACGACACCGAGTTGTTGGCCAGCGCGCCATCGGCGTCGTGCTCGCGGCGCAGCGCCGCCACCGCCTCCAGCCGCGCAAACCGGTCCTCGCCGTGGAAGAGAAACACTGCCATGGCCAGAGGCTAGCGAGCCATCGTCCGGCGTCATCGCTCAACTGAAGAGGAAGCGTCGGTTATCAACAGCGGATCACCAGGCAGGACTCAGGTTTCCTCGCGACTGCGCAGGGCCTCCCGTACTTCTCGGATCGCCCCGGGCAGATCGTCGACTTCGCGCGCTTCGTCGGGGTGCAGGAAGAGCAGGATGCAGCGCGCGACGCGACGACCGAGGGCCTGTTCCAGCATCAGCGCGTAGCTCGCGGTCTGCAGCCGATATCTCGCAACGGCGGCGTCGACCGCCTCACCCTCGCGCAGGGCGTCGGTCTTGTAATCGACAACGACCAACTCCCCGTCCGCCGTCTCGTAGAGCAGGTCGATGAACCCGTCGAGCAGGACTCCGTCAACCTCGACCGCGGCGTAGAGCTCGCGCCAGTAACGATTAGCTGAAACTGCTTCGCGCACCGTCGCGCTGTCCAGCGCCGTACGCACGAGCCGGCCTACCTCGGCGACCTGCCGCTTGTTCAACGACTCGGCGGCGCTCTGGGCGGCCGAGTCCTGGTCGATCTCCTCCGTCGTCCAGTCGGCGAGATCGACGATCTGCAGTACGCCGTGCGTGGCGCGGCCGATCGCCGTTCCGGCGCGGCCTCGCCGCCAGGGTGGCAGTTCATCGTCCGGCTCGTCGTTCGGCGTCGTTCGCGCGTGCTCCTCGAATGCGCCCGCGCGCCTGGCGAGGCCGGTCGCCGACTCGCGCGGCAGCGAGGCGAGCCGCCGGACGGCCTCGCGGCGGCGTTCGAGCCACTGGGTCCTCTGGGCGTCGCCGTCCGCGGCCGACTCTCCCTCGACGGACGGCGAGCGATCGGGTGGGTCGAGCCGATCGGGCAACATGTCGTGAACTCGGAAGCGATAGCGGTCCGGGACCTCGGTGAGCAATTCGGCGATCGCGTGCGCGTCGGTGCGGCCCTGCTCGCGGCGGTAGACGCTAAGCACGAGGTGGTCGCGGGCACGGGTCGCGCCGACGTAGTTGCGGCGCACGACCTCTTCCTCGTCCAGCTTCTTGTCCAGCTCTTGGAGCGCGCCGAATCCCTGCGTTTCCAGTCCATTGCCAAAGCGGACTTCGGGTCGATTGTCGTCATGCCAGAGCAGCGTCGGCGATTCTATGCGCCGTAGGACGTTGAGGCCGAGAAAGACGACGATGGGGAACTCGAGCCCCTTGGCCGCGTGGATCGTCATGATCCGCACGGCGTCGTGGTCTTCCTCGGGCACGACCGACTCGATCACCCGGGTGTCCTGTTCGGACTGATGCTGCGCCCAGCGCAGGAACTCGCTGAGCGTGGCGCCGCCGCGGTCGCTGAAGGCGCGCGCCTGATCGATCATGAATCGGTATCGCTGCCAGTGCTCGCGCGGTTGACGTTCGACCACGGCGAGCTCCAACAGCCGCCGCTCGCGGACCACGAATCCGACCAGCTCGCTGACCGACATCGTCCAGCGCCGCTCGGTCGCCTGTCCGAGCCAGCGCATCGACTCGGCCACCGGATCGTCGGGCGGGAGATCCGCGGGCGCCGGCCGACGGTAGTCCCAGCGGCCGCCGGCGAGTGACCAGCGGTAGAGGTCGTCGTCGGCGCAGGCGAAGGCGGGCGACTTGAGCGCGGCAACCAGCGCGATCTGGTCTGTGGGGTCGTCAATGGCGCGCAGCAGATTGAGCAGCACCCGGACCTCGCTCGAGTGATACACCAGCGAGCGGCTTTCCAGCCGGTAGGGGATTCCCTGCGCGTCCAGCTCCGGCAACAGATGACTGAGACCGGTTCGGGTCGGGACCAGCACGGCCGTGTCGGCAAAGCGGGCGTCGCGAGTCCTGTTGAGCGCCTTGTCGAAGACCTGCCAGGGTGCGTCGGTGATCTCGCCGATCAGCCGCGCCAGTCCGTCGGCCTCGATGGCGCGGACATCACGCGCCTTCAGATCGTACGCACCTCCGACGACGGTGACAGGGTGCTCGACTTCGTCGAGCGGTGGACGATAGGCGCGCAGATCGTCCCACTCGGCCTGCTGGCTGCCCGCCTGCATCATCGGCTCGAAGATCGCGTTGACGAACTCGGTGACGCCCGGCGCCGAGCGGAAGTTCTGTGAGAGCCTGACCAGTCCCTGCTCGCGCCGATTCTTGACCGAGTTGAACTGCCTGATGTCGGCCCGGCGAAAGCGATATATCGACTGCTTCGGGTCGCCGACGAAGAAGAGTCGCCCCTCCTCCCCTCCGGCAATCGCATCCGCGATCTGCGTTTGGAGCGGATCGTTGTCCTGGAACTCGTCGATCAGCAGACGCCGGAAGCGGTCGCGCACTGTGGCGGCGACCGCCTCGTTGTCGTTCAGCAACCCGCTGGCGCGGACCAAAAGATCCTGGAACTCGAGCTCGCCGCGCTTGCGGCGCTCATCGGCGTAGTCGATCACGAAGCCGCGCAGCCGCTGGTAGATCGGGACGAGGAAACGAGATGCGATCTCGAGCCGCAGCGACTCCCGCCGCTCTTCAAGCGCGGTCAGGCGATCGCGCACTTCGTCGAGGACGTCAGGCGGCCAGTTGTCCTTCCGGCCGGTGTTTCTGACCTTCAGCGAAGGGCGCGGGTTACGGAGCAGCGCGACCAACTGCCCGGGCTCCTCGGCACGCTCCTGCAACTGCTGCAGGAGCGGCGTCAGATTGGTCAGACGCTGAAACAACCTGTCGCTCTCGTCGGTGCAGCGATGCCCGAGCTCGATTGCGCGCTCGAGTTCGTCGATGAAGCCCTGCGGGTCGGCGTCGGCCACGCTGAGCCGGGCCGACTCCATCTCGGCGCGGTCCCAGTCCTCGTGCAGCGCCTGGGCGACGGAGCGCAGGCTGTTGATCTGGACTCCGGAGTCGAACGCAGCGAGCAGGTGGTCGGCCAGGGATTCGTCTTCGAGGAGCTCATCCAGGAACTGCGACCAGCGCTCGGCGAACTTGATCGACGCTTCGCTCTCGTCGATCACGCTGTAGCCGGGCGGCAGTCCGGCATCAATCGGATGCATGCGCAGGATTCGAGCGGCGAACGCGTGCAGCGTCTCGATCGCGGCTGCATCGAGGTCTTCGGCGGCCTGGGCGAAGCGTTCCTGGCGCAGCGCATCCGTTTCCGACTCGCGGAGCTCGTCGAGCCGTTCGAGGATGCGGTCGCTGAGTTCGGCCGCCGCCTTCTCGGTGAACGTGATTGCGGCAATCCGATCGGCGGTGACTTCGCCGTTCGCAATCAGGTTGACGATCCGCCCGACCAATGCCTCGGTCTTGCCGGTGCCGGCGCCGGCTTCGACGAACAGCGTCTGATCGAGGCAATCTCCGATGCGGTTTCGTTCAGCCTGATCGATGACGACGGCCACTGCTACCCGCCCGTCTGGAAGCTGCTGAGCGCCACGTAGTCGGCCAAACGCGGCTCGTTTCTGACTCTCCGCCAACGCGCGCGACGATCGACGGGGCAGATCGGATCGAAACTGCAGAAGCGGCAGTTGTTGTCGCGAGAGCGATCGTCGCTGCCCGGTCGAGCGATGAACAGACCGTCCCGGATGTAGCGCATGATCAGGTTGATCGTGTCGGAAACCTGTTCGTCTTTGGACGCGTCCCAGGTCACCTCGTTGAAGGCGAACCCGGCGCGCTCGGTGATGAACCAGTAGGCCGATTGCACGGTCACCGAATCGTCGAGCTGAAAGAGCCGGCGAACCGCGTGGGCATAGACCGGAAGCTGAAGCGCGGCGCCGCGCAGCGCCGGATCCAAATCCAGGTCGCCCTGTGTCGGATAGGCGGCGCCTGTCTTGTAGTCGATCACCAGGTACAGTCGTTCATCCCGCGAACGGTCCAGGCGATCGATCACACCTCGCAGTTGCAGCACGCCGCCGTCGTCGAGCGGCAGCTCAAACATCGCCCGGCTCTCGCCCGGCATGCCAAAGGCAAGCTCGCTTTCCACCTGGTAAGTCTGGCGTTGGGCCCGTAGCTGTTCGTCGACCGTCAACAGAGAGTCGAGGTCGGCGAGGATGTTGCGCCGGTCGCGTCGCCAGAGCAGCGGACGGCCGGTCAGACCGAGCTGCACGGCCCGATCGAGCTCGTCCTCTGCAACTGCACGCAGCCGCGAGCGGTCCGCATCCGTCCAGCGCTCGCCGGGCTGCGGTTGGTCCTCCGAGTCGCGGAAGAAGCGGTCGAGGATGCCGTGGATGTATGAACCCTTGTCGACCGGCGCGATCTGCAGGTCGTCCCGCAGCTCAGTGCGTTCCTCCAGTCGCAGTACGCGGCCCAGGAAGTAGCGGTACGGACAGACCGCCCAGTCCTGCAGTGCACCCGCAGAATGCGGCCTCGACGCGGGCTCGGCCGTGCCGCCTTCGATCACGCCGTCCCAGCGAGACAACACCGGTGAGCGCCTGGCGATCTGCTGTGCCAGTCCTTGTCCGAGCGCGGGTGATTTGGAAGCGAGGAAGTGGCCAAGCGGTTCGCGGGCAGCGCGAATGCTGCGCAGGTCGTACTCCTGGCAATCGGCCGCGGACGCGGAGGCGACTACGGCGCGCTCGAAGGAGGGTGTGGCAGCGACGACGTCGGCGGAGACCTCTGAGATCTTCGAGGCGTACACGCGCTCGCCGCCGTTGAGCTGCGTTGCCGACTCGAGCAGCCAGCGGCTGGGCAGGCGGGCCTGTTGATTGCGCAGATCGGCGCGTGGATAGCTGATCACGCGTTGTTCGGCTGCGTGCAGCGCAGCCAGAAAGCTGTGGCGTTCGCGCCGCAGCCGATCGCCACTGACCGGCAGCGAGGCGCGTGCGCGGAGCTCGTCCGAGAGCAGCGGATCTTCTCCGCGAGTCATGGGCAGCGAGCGCTCGGCCGCGCCGACCACGTAGATGATCTCCCAGCCCATCCCCACGGCGCTCGCCAGGTCGCCGACGTAGACTCCTTCGCCGTGCCGGCCGTGGTGGCCGCTCGGTCGTTCGAGACCCCCGCGCGCTACGGCGGCGACCCGCACCGGGGTCGTCGGCCCCAGCTCGTCCAGTGCTTCGAGCGAGTTGAGCAAGGCGATGACATCGTCCCAGCGGGCGAGTTCGAGGTCGTCGTCACCGCCCACTCCGGCACCGGCAAACCGGGTGCGATCGCCAAGCAGCCGCAACAGCGCATCTCGCAGCATGCCAGCGTAACCGGACCACGTGCCCTGAGCGGGCAAGCTCTCGGTCAGCTCGACAAACAGGCCCACGAACTCTGCGTAGGCGTCGATCTGGCGGAGTTCTTCCCGGATCCATGGCCGCCGTCCGGGATGCTCCTCGTCACTGGAGCGGTCGAGGCGGCGAACATCTTCCAGGCGCGCAGCGCGGTACTGCGTGAGCCGGTCCAGCCATTGGCTCGGGGTTCGGCGAAGGTTGGCGCTGCGGGACAACTGGTTCCAGCGCGATGTCGGCGCGAGTTCGCCGTGTTGGTCGAGAATCGGACCCGCCGACAGCCAGGGGGCGATGTCCGCCTGCCAGTCCGGCGCGGGCGACTCAATCAGATTGAGCAGGCCGCCGAGCACGCGACCGGCGATGCTCTGACCGAGTGTCCGGGTGTTGGGGCCGTGCCAGGGAATCTCCGCGGCGTCGAGTTGATCAGCGCAGATGCGTGCGTAGGGCTGCGCCTCTCGAAACAGGATTGCGGTTCGGTGCAACGGGATCGGGCGCTCCGAGAGCATCGATTCCGCGATGCTGCGGATCGCGGAACGGACCTCTTCTTCGGCGTCCGGCGATTGGACGACTCGCTGTGCGAGGGGCGGCTCCACGTGTGCGCCGTCCTCGGGATCGAGGCCCCAGCGCTCAATGGCATGACGATCAACAGTCTCGGCGTCGCCGCTGAGACCGAGGACAACCTCGACCTCCTGTGTCGCGGCCAGGCTGTCCAGGAATCGCATCTGAGCCGAAGTCCAGTCGGAGGGCAGATGGACGATCACCGAGCCGATGTCTCGCAGGACGGCGGCGCCCTCCTCGAGCGCCTTTGTCGCCGAGACGGCCAGATCTCGTGTCGTGTAGAACTGCTTCGTGCGGGAGAGATATTCCCGGTAGCGCTCGATCAGGTACTTCGGCATTCCACCCGCAGCGCCAATGGCGTCCAGCTGAGCGTCCTCGCACTCGTCGAACTCGCGAAAGGCGTGCTCCAGCGTGCGCAGTACCGAGCCCTCGATCGGCAGGTCGCCGAACTGTCTGGGTCCTGCCTCGGCCACCGAGCGGATCACTTCGCTGCGGTAGGCCTCGTGCAGTGGGCGCCTTCCCTGGTTGGCCAGGGAACCCGCGCCGATCAACTCCAGCAGCGCCCTGAGCGGCCTGGCCTGCACATTGACGATGCCTTGGCTTCGCCGGCCGAGCAACTGCCTCAGATGCAGTCCGGCCTGGAAGGAGGGCGCCAGAATCGTGACCGGGGCCAGAGGATCGCCGCCGTTTGCGCGCTTGGCGCGCGCGACGGCATCCTCGAGTGCGCGCTCTGCGTCTGTGCCGTAGGCGTGGGCGGAGATTCGGAACGACATGCAACACGCCTGTCTGGGTGTGATCAATCAGCAGCGGGGAAGCTGCGAGACGAGATCAGGACCCGCGTCGGGATGCGTGCGGACGATCTTACCTTCGTCGGTGAGGGAAGCAACCACGTCGACCCGCGCGCCGGACGGACCACTCACGTAGTAAGTGTGCCTGCCGCCCTCGATGTCGTCGATCAGATCATGCACCCAGACCGTCCAGCCGAAGGGCTCGTCGCCGCAATAGGCGAGGATGCTCCCGGTCGGATCGCGCGAGACCGCCTTGATCTCCCAATCGGCCATGGCCGCGGCCAGCTCCCGTGCCCTATGCGTCCTCCCACTGGACGAACATCGGCATCAAGACGTGAACGTAATTGTCGCGGCCGACGACGCGGAAGACACCCGGATAGCG
>JAPPBK010000319.1 GCA_026705105.1 Chloroflexota bacterium
CCCGAAGCAGAAGCCCATGTCACTTGCTCGGTGAATCCTCATGATCATGCTCCTGGCTCTTGTGGCGTCGGCGTCTCCGTCGCGTTCGGCTCGGAATCGGTTCGCTGGTCGACATCATCGACCAAGTGGGCATATACGCCACGATACGCTGGGGGTAGCTGTTCGGCAATGGCGCGCATGATTGTCGTATGCGCCCGGTCGATATCGTCACGCGTGATCCGCCTGCCGGCGGGCTGGACCACGAAGGGACGAGAGGCGGTCATCCGCACCCGGGTGCGGGCAAACAATGCCCGCCACCCGGCCCGCATGCGCTCGGAACCCGTGATCCCCACTGCCACAACGGGCGCCTGTGAGCGCAGCGCGAGCAGCGCGGTGCCGGAGTGCGCCTGGATCATTGCTCCGGTGTCGGAGCGGTGACCTTCGGGAAACATGCCCACCGCCGCGCCTTCGCCGAGCAGGCGCTCCGCTTCGCGAATCGCCAATCGATCACCGGCGCCTCGACGGACGGGAAAGGCTCCCGAGAGTGCAAAGAGGTAGCCGATCACCGGCTCCTTCTGGAACAGCTCGACCTTGGCCATGTAGCGCGGAGAGCGGGGATACATCGCCGAGGCCATCATCGCGGGATCGGCAGAGGAGACGTGATTGGAGGCAATGATTACTGCGCCCTTGGGTATTCGCTGGAAGTTGATCCACTCGCAACGTACGACCCGCAGGAACGCTAGTCGGGCCATGAAGCCGGCGACCAGGAACCAAACCCTCGAAGCGTTCGGCATGCCCGTCATGCCGATATCTGCCAGCGCTCGATATTCGCCGAAGACCAGCCGCGTGAGCTGTCGCGTCGTCCATCGGTATGCGCGGCGCCTCATGGTTCAACCCCTTGCCGGCGGTACCGCGTCGCCCGACGCCGACAGATTGGGAATGCGCTCCCTCACAATCTGCTCGGCTATGTCGATCGACTCCTGGAGCGTGAGATCGGACGTATCCAGGGTGACGGCGTCGCTCGCGGCTACGAGCGGTGAAGCGTGACGATTCCGATCGCGGGCATCGCGACGGCGCGTGGCGACGAGCACGGATTCTTCATCGACGCCGCCGTTCTGTTCAGCGGCTCGGCGTCGAGCTCGCACTTCCTCGCTGGCTTCAAGGAAAATCTTGACCGGCGCATCCGGCAGGACAACCGTACCGATGTCTCGGCCGACGACAATCATGCACCCTTGTGCGGCCTCTCGTTGTTGAATCTCGACCATCAGGGCGCGAACCTCTGCGATCGCCGCCACAGTAGGAACCCCAGACTCTACCGCCGACTCCCTGAGATGCGGAGTCGCGTCGACGCCATCCACGTACACATCAAGTCGGGTCGAGTCTTGGTCCGGACATGGCACGAGCTGGAAGGTGGAGCCGCGTATGAGCTCCGCGACCGTTTCATGTTCATCCAGGTGAACTGCCTGACGCTGTGCTTGCCAGGTTGCCGCTCGGTACATGACCCCGGTGTCGAACAGTCGCCAGCCGAAGCGACGGGCGAGCGCTTCGCCGACCACGGTCTTTCCCGAGGCAACGGGTCCGTCGATCGCGACCACGCAGCGTTCACATCCCGACTCAGAAGCATCCTTCATGGGGGCATGGTAATGGTGAATCAGTTACGGTTCGCGCTCCGAGGAGTCGCCGCCGAGACCGGCCGCTCGACGCAACAGGCGAATCTCGCGGCGGCTCAGGGGGCGCACGACTCCGCTGGGCAAGTCCCTGAGCAGGAGCGGGCCAAAGCGCACGCGCTGCAAGGTGACGACGCGGTGGCCGATCGCCTCGCACAGGCGCCGAACCTCTCGCTTGCGCCCGGTGTGCAGAGTGAGCGTGAGCCAGGAGGTCTCGCGGCCGGAACGGAGCCTGCGGCCCGGCCGGCGCGATCGCGCGGGCTTGGCCTGCAGCCGCTCGCCGGCATCCACGATTCCGTCGTTGATCCGGTCGAGTTGGTCGTTGGTCGGCGCACCCACGACCTCCACCAGATACACGCGTTGGACCTCGCTGGAAGGGTGTAGCAGGCCGCTCATGAGCGGACCGTCATTGGTCAGCAACATTAGTCCCTCGCTGTCGAGGTCCAGGCGGCCGACAGGGACGCAGCGCGGGGCGTTCTGCGGAAGCAGGTCGACGACCGTCGTTCTGCCTCGATCGTCGCGGGCGGTGGAGAGCACGCCTCGAGGTTTGTTCAGCGCGTAGTAGCGCAGCGGTTCGGTCCTCGGAAGCGGTGTGCCGTCGATCGCGATCTGATGCTGGTCGGGATCGAGCCGCAGAGAGAAGTCCGTAACCCGCTTGCCGTCCACTGAGACGCGACCGTCGCGGACCAGACTCTCTGCGCCTCGGCGCGATGCCCGACCGCTGCGCGCGATCGCGACGGCGATCCGGACTCGGTCGGCGTCTGTCATTGGCGCGGGACCTCGGAGTCGGATCGGCTCTCCAGTTCGGCTTCGCCAGGTTCGGGCGAGCCCTGATACACGGCGGGTTCGGCCTGGGAATCCTGAGCTTCGGGGCCTGCCTGCCAGCGGCGAAGCGACAGGGTCAGAATCACGCCGATCAAGGCGAAACTGACGATCATCCACGCGTTGACGCCGTCTTCGGGCGGCGCCTGCACGACCGGCAGACGGTCCTGATCGGAGATTGGCTGTTTGATCGCCGCGCCCCGGAAGGCATCGCCAAGCAAGGGCACGACCTCATCTGAACCAGGCGACGGCCTGGCGGTCACCACCCAGCGCTCAGGATCGAGCGCGAGCGAGAGGCCGGATCCCGGCGCCGGCAGCTCGTCCAAGCCATATGTGACGCTGTCCACTTCCCGGCCGTCCCGGTCATAGACGACGATTGTGTCGGCATTGTTGTTGAGTCCATTGCCGATGCGCTCGACCACCAGGATCGCGCCGTCCGACTCGACGCGCTGAGTGGCAACCACCAGCCGCCCGCCGGGCGGAACGACTCCGGAAAGGTCTGTGCGGCCGCCAAGGTCGCCGATGGACCAACCGCTCAGGTCAATGGGATGCTCGGACGCATTGAACAGCTCGATCCACTCCGGCCGACCGGTCTGCGGCGCCGGCAGAATCTCCGTGATTCGGACTGCGGGAAGCGCGACAGACGCCGCCGGCGGCATTGGCGTCTCGGACTCAGGGGCGGACTCCGCAGACTCGGGCCCACTCTCGGCTGCTGTTGCGGTGGTGGAGTCTTCTTCTTCGTTCGCCCGCGCATTTTGACTTGCAGTACTTATGGTCGCGAGCGCGCCCGGGTTCGGCGCACCGATCGTCGGACGCCCGTCAGGCTGGGTCCGATGAATCGCTTGGCCTTCGTCGGGTGCGCTTACGTTGTCATGCGTGCGGTTGTCGCCCCAACTGATCGCACTGACGACGCGCCCGGCGGGGTCGACGAGCTCAAGGCGATCGCCCGCATTAGCCAGACCGTTGCCAATCCGGCCGTCACCGATGCGCAGGTCTGCCGACTGTTCAGACTCCGACTCGACCGCAATGACGACTGACGCATGAGGGGGGATCACGAGTCCGTCGAGTGGGTCGCTCGATGTGTTGTCGTGGATGGTCCATCCGCTCAGGTCGATGGAGGTGTCGCTTCGACTCGTGACTTCGAACCACTCGAAGGACGCGTCGTTGCGGCCCTGTCCCGCGTTCGGGTAGACCTCGCTGATCCAGAGGGCCGGTTCATCCTGTAGCAGGACGTCTCCGATTGAGGGGTTGGGTCGCTCGTACTCCAGCCGACTCGCAACGCTGGAGAGGCAACCCTCGCAGGCCACGCCGCGAAGTGTCGAGACTTGGAAGGAGTTTTCGCCGGACAAGGACTCGTACCAGGGAATTCGGGGATGAGTCCTCGCGCGCGGGTTGAAGAGGATGTCCTGTCCGGTATCGGGCGATGCCTGCCGATGGAACGTGTGGTCGTCGCCCCAGCTCGCCGTGGCGAGCCAGTTGCCGTGCTGATCGCGAAGCACCAAGCGCCCGCCTGAGCGTTGCAATCCCGAGCCGAGTTGCCCATCTCGGGGACGAATCAAGTGCGTGTCTCCGGGCCGAATCAACACGGACCGCACCTTCTCCAATGATCGCCCGACGGTCAGCGACCAGTTGATCGTCAGCAGCGATTCGCCGCCAATGTTGCGAACCGTGACACTCTCCTCCAGTTCGCCCTCCAGCTTCAAGGAAGCGGCGACGATTCGCGCACGAGTGTCGGGCCGGGGGTGCTCGTGCCGATCGGACTGTGCGGTCAGCGCCTCCGAGACAATCCAGGGCGAGGGCTCAACAGAGATTCGCTGATAGCCGCGGGCAGAGCGGACGATCGACTCGCCCGACTCGGGCGGCTCCATGAATCGAGGGCTCCGCACATCGCCCCAGCTCACCGCGTCGTGTCGGACGCCCTGTGGATCTATCAATGCGACGCGGTCGCCGCGGTTGCGCAGCCCTGTTCCTATCGCTGCTGCGTCCAGCACAATCAGCGTTCGGGACGCGGGCACCGACATCGTGGCCGCCCGACCGACGACCAACGCCGTGGAGCGAGGCGCGAGCTGGATGTCCGGCAACGCGGCAACGGCCTGGGCATCTTCGATCATCCAGCCCGAAAGGTTGACCCGATGCGTCTCCAGGTTCTGGATTTCGACCCACTCACTCGTCTCGAGTGACGTGCCGGAGTCGAGCGCGTTGGGATAGACCTCACTGATGACAAGTTGTGGCTTGTGCGTCGCCAACGCGTGGCGAACGGCGTCCCCGGTCGAGTACATCGCTCCTGCGATGGCGATCAGGAGGAGGATGCTAAGAGAGAACCGTAACCCGGCGGCGGACTGTCGTCTGTTCTTCAACGAGGATTGTCTGCTTGTGCTGCGGCGCCGGGGCGATGATCTGCCGCGCGGTGTCGATCAACGCTGGTGCAGCATACCGAGCAGTGAACTCGGCGACTGCGGCGGCCGCAAGGATTCCGGCGACGCTGCGAATGGCGGGGACGAACGGCGCCAGGTCCTCGCGGATCGCGGGGAGCAGCGAATTCGGGCGAGGTTCGACGAGCGTCGGCGTCAGGACCGGCTCATCTTGTTCGGACATGTTCGGATCATATAGTTATTCGCTTACTCGCGTACACAGTACATACGGAGGGACGATACTTGACATAACCAGTCCATCCCTAATGCCGGCTGCGCATGTCCGCCTCTACAAGGTCGGAGATTTCCCACCCTGCCGTGGTCGAGTCGGAGGCGGGAATCCTGGCCTGGCCTTCGGCGATTGCCTGCAGCGACCGGATCACGAATGTTGGCTCGCGGCGAGCGCCGGCTTCGCGGATCGCGTGGAAGAGCGGTGTCTCGTGCCCGGCGTCGGCGCCGTGTTGCTCCCAGAGCGGAGCGAACTCCGGTCCTTGGATTGGATACTGGGCCCAGGTGACAGCGGGACCGCGGTCCAGGTCCGTGGTCACCCGCTGCATGACCAATCCTGAACGCCGGGCTCGTTCCGCGATGAGCTGGTGGACCACCTGCTGCCAGGTCCCGATCGGACCATCGGGCAACGCGGGATGCAGGTTCAGGCAGGCGAGGTTGTCGCAGATCACGTCGGTCACGATCAGCATGTATCCGGCCAGCACGGCGATGTCCGGTTGGTAATCGGCCATGCGCTCATAGAGGAAGGCGTCGAAGTCGCGGCGCCAGGAGGCCAGTTCCCGGCTCGGATCCGAGACTTCCCCGTCGACCGACTTGCGCCATGCGCCGGAGCTCCGGGCAATCAACGGAATGCCGGCCCGCTCGACGTCGTCGAGGAAAGCGTCAGTGTTTGCCGACTGTCCGCGCTCGCGATTACAGACGACGCAGACAATCTCGGCGTCCAGGCGATGCTCCGCGATGGCGTTCAAGGCTGAGTTGAGCAACCCCCGAGAACTCGTCCCGCGGGCGGTGGCGAACCAGGCGATTCTCAGGGTCATGTCGTGGGGCGCTCGCGCAGCTGCTCGATTCTCAGTTCCGCTTCGCTCAGCAGCTTCTCCGCCTGATCGCTCAGGCGCACTCCGCGCTCGTAGGCATCCACCGCCTGCTCGAGGGGCAGTCCGCCGTCTTCAAGCTCGCTCAGGACCACTTCGAGCGCCTCAACGAGTTCCTCATAGGAGCGGTCTTCGAGTTCAGTCACTTCATTCATCCGGCGATGCCTCTCTTGAATGCGCGTGGGACGCCGTGCGCGCGGGGACGGTTCCGTCGGCGAACTGAATATGGATCGGTTCGTCCACACCCAGCATGGTTGCTGAGGTGACGACTTGACCGTCGGCATGGGAGACGATGGCGAACCCACGCTCAAGCGTCCGCAGTGGATTCAGCGCGTCGAGTCGAAGTCCGGCCGCGCTCCACCGCGTTCTGAAGTCGGCCAGGCTGGTGTTGAGCGCTCGATCCAGGTCCTGCCGACGGTGGTTGAGCTCAATCCTCAGGGTCGGCGGATGCGGTGCGCTCGTGTCGAGTCGGTCGCGGGCGAGGGCGAGCCACTGCTGCTGCCCCGACACGCGGCCTTCGAAGGCGTAGCGCGCCTGCTGGCGCAGCGCGGCCAGACGAGCCGCCTCTTCGGCGCGGTCGGGTACGGCGAGCTCTGCAGCGGCTGAGGGAGTTGGCGCTCGTCGATCAGCGACATGATCCGAGATCGTCACGTCGGTCTCGTGCCCCACCGCTGAGATGACCGGAATCTCGCTGGCGAAGATTGCCCGCGCCACGGGTTCTTCGTTGTAGGCCCAGAGGTCTTCGGGTGAACCGCCGCCGCGCGCGACGATGATCACGTCCGGCTCGTCCGTGGTCAACAGATTCAGTTCCGCGATCGCCGCGACGATCGAGTCTGCGGCGCCGGCTCCTTGGGTCAGACAAGGCGCAAGCAGCAGCGACACGAGCGGCCAGCGCCTCGCCACGACCTGTTGGATGTCGTGCCATACCGCGCCGCTGGGCGACGTGACCACGCCGATTCTTCCGGGGTAGCTCGGTATCGCCCGCTTGCGGTCCGGGTTGAACAAGCCCTCGGCCTGCAGGTTGCGAAACAAGCGCTCGAACTCCGCCTGGAGGACTCCCTCGCCAATCGGGCGCAGAGCGTCCACGATGATCTGCAGGCTGCCGCGCGGCAGATAGACATCGGCGCTGCCGTGGACAAGCACCTGATCGCCCTGCTCGACCTTGATTCCTCGGTTCTGGTTGCGGAAGAAGGCGCATGAGAGCGCCGCGTCAGACTCCGCATCGGCCAGATCGAAGTAGTAATGGCCCGCGCCGGAGCGGTTGAAGCTGCGGACTTCGCCCTCGATCCAGACGTCATTCAGCTGCGGATCGGACTTGAGCTTGCCTCGAATGTGGCGGGCGATGTCGCCGACGGGATGTGACTGTGGAGTCGGACCGCTGTCGCGACTGCCCTGGACAGGTTCGTCCCAACTGATCTGTCGCTGTTGCGCGCGGCGAACATTGAAGCCTGATGGCGGGCGTCTGGGCATTGGTCGTTCCGCCCTCTCCCCCCGCCTTTGCGGGGGCAGGCTCTGGCGCGCTCCCGACGGGAGAGGAGATCGCCAGGAGTCTAGGCGCGTTCGAGATACTGACCGCTGCGGGTGTCGACCTTGATCGTGTCACCGGGGCCGATGAAGAGCGGCACGTTGACGGTCAGTCCGGTTTCCACTGTCGCCGGTTTCGTCGCGCCGGTAGCGGTGTCGCCCTTGACGCCCGGATCGGACTCGGCGACCACCAACGGCACGGATGCGGGCAGTTCGACCGCGACAGGGTTCTCGCCGACGATCAGTACTTCCGCCTCCGCGTTTTCGGCCAGGTAGTTGACCGCATCGCCGACGACGTCGAGCGCAAGCGGTTCTTGCTCATAGGTCTCGGTGTTCATGAAGTAGAGCAGATCGCCGTCGCGATAGAGATACTGCATCGTCCGATGCTCGGTGCGAATGCGGCGAAACTTGGTCCCCGCCTGGAAGGTGCGCTCGATTGTGTGACCGCCGCGAATATCGCGCAGCTTGAGCCGCGCCTGGGCCGATCCGCGGCCCACCTTGATGTGTTCCCAGTCGACGATCTGATACTCGTTGCCGTCGAGTTCAATCACGAATCCGCGCTTGAGGTCGCCGGTGGAAATCATCTTCTGCCTGTCAGTTGCGTACGTGTGACACTGCGCCGCTACGAGACCATACGGAGTTTGGGCGTCCCGGTGAACGAGTGGAACCCCCGCTCGTCGAGCAGTCCCATGTCTTCGATCCGCACTCCGCCCCAGTCGGGCAGGTAGATGCCCGGTTCAATGGTAATCACCATGCCTGGCTCCAGCGTGTCCGTCGACGTGATGCCAAGGTGCGGCGTTTCGTGAATCTGCAGTCCAACGCCATGCCCGAGGCCGTGCCCGAACTGCTCGCCAAAGCCCGCGTCGGCGATGACCTGGCGCGCGAGCTGGTCGGCGTCCTTGCCGGACATGCCAGGCTCGATCATCTGCGCGGCGGTCTCGTGCGCGGCCAGGACGATGTCATAGATGCGGGGAAACTGCTCGTCATGCTCACCCAGCACGATGGTCCGAGTCATGTCGGCGCAATACCCGCGGAAGCGGGCGCCCATATCAATCACGATCGGCTCGCCCTCGCCAATGGCTTCGTCGCGGGGACGGGCATGCGGCCGGGCGCCCCAGGGTCCGGCGGCGACGATTGAATCGAAGGCCATCGCCTCGGCGCCGTGGCTGCGCGCATACTGCTCGATCTCCCAGGACACGCCGGTCTCGGTCCAACCGCGCTCGATTGCCGTCTCGATGTGAGCGAATGCGTCGTCCGTCAGCTTCGCTGCGCTGCGCAGCAAGTCCAACTCGGCCTCGTCCTTGACTGCGCGAATCGACTCCACAATCTTGTCGCTCTGTACCAGCGCCGGTCGTTGCGCGGCGGGAATCTGGGCATTGATGTCGCGCAGCTTCTTGTGCGCGGCCACCGTGAGGTCGGCGGACTCGAACCCCAGTCGAATCCTTCCCAGGGGCCTGACCAACGCCTCCCACCACTTCTGCATCTCGCCCTGCATCTGTACGATCTCGAACTCGGGCGACTCCTGCGCGGCTTGCTCCATGTAGCGGAAGTCGGTGGCCAACAACGGCGCGCGCCCGTCGTCCGCCGGAATCACCAACCAGCCGTTCGAGCCGCTGAAGCCCGAGGCGTACCGCCGGTTGTACGGGTTGGTGATCAGGAGCGCGTCGACGTTTGCTTCCGACAGGCGCGCTCTGATGCGTTGGACTCGGCCGCGTGCGGAGGTCATGCGCTTGTTTCAGAGTCGGCAGGCGGCGCCGGTGCGTCGCGATTCAACCGTTCCTGGAGCATCGGCACCAGCGCGTCGAGCGCGGCCAGATAGCCGCGCCAGCCGAGTCCGGCGACGACGCCATCCATAATCGGAGCGGTCACGAGATTGTGGCGAAACTCCTCGCGCGCATGGACATTGGAGAGATGGACCTCCATCTTGCCGCCGGGGAAGGCCTCGAGGGCATCGCGCAAGGAGTAGCCGTAGTGCGACAGCGCGCCAGGGTTGATGATCAGGCCCTCCGCCGAGCGCTCCTGCTGGATGAAGTCGATGATCGCGCCTTCGTGGTTGGACTGGTACGGCCGGATGGTTACTCCCCACTCCTTGGCGCGCTTACCCACGAGATCCTCGATGTCGGCCAGCGTCTGCGTGCCGTAGATCTCCGGCATTCGCTGGCCCAGGATGTTGAGGTTCGGTCCGGAGATCAACAGGACTTTCATTGGCGTGTTACTCGTCCAGGTCCCGGCTCCGCCGCTGGCGAAGCAGTTCGGCTATGCCGTCGAGCGCGTCGTCGATCGTCTCACGGCGTGCGGCGTCGGTGACGTGGGTGTACAGCTGGGTCGTGGACACGGAAGCGTGACCGAGCAACTCCTGCACCACCCGGACATC